>JAHFSN010000195.1 GCA_023265735.1 Spirochaetaceae bacterium
AGCCAGAGCGACCGCGAGGAAACCAAACGCCGCCAGGCCCAGGTCCGCAAGCTGGAACGGGAAGAAGAGGCCATCCTCACCGACCTAGGGACCCTCGAGGAAGAGCACACGGTCCTGTCGAACCAGCTGGCCGACCCCGCCGTGTACTCCGACGGGGCCAAGGCCAAGGCGGTGCAGGCCCACCTCAAGGCCAACGAGGCCCAGCAGGCCGGACTGCACGAAAAGTGGGAGACCGTGGCCAGTGAACTCGAAGCCCTCAAGGGCTAACGACGATGAAACAGAACCATCCTGTTCTCGCGAGTCTTCTTTTCCCCATTTCTTCCGTGAATTCGGTCCAATTCGGTTAATTCTGTTCTGCTTTCGCTTCTAGAACAGCTCCAGCTGCCCCTTGGTCACCACGCCGTCGGGTTTGTTCGGTGGCTCCGGGGGCGGGGCGGGATCCCGGACGCCGCTTTGGTTCTCGGTCTCCTCGGCCACCAGGAACCCGTCCTCCCGTACCTGGAGCAGATCCGCCACCGACTCGGGTCCCCCGCCGGCCAGCCATTGCTGCACCTCCTCGGGGGTCCTCAAGATCACGGGCTGCCGGGGCCCCGACGCGTTCTGGGGGTTGTTGTGGATCCAGGCCGCCAGCCGCGACGGGGGCATGGTGCACACCGCAAACGTGACCTCGTCCCTCCACGTCTGCCAGACGCACCCCACAAAGAAGATCTCGCCGTCGGGCCGGTAAAACCGGTAGGGAACCTTCGTCTTGCCGCGGTGCTGATGCTCAAAATAGGCCTCGAGGGCGATGACCCCCCGGCGTTCCCGGGCGGCCGCCTGGAAGGTCTTCTTCTCAAACATCTCCTCGGCCCGGCAGACGCCGGTCTTGGCGGTCTGGGCCATCACCTCGTCCTCGTGGACCCAGGGGGCCAGGAAGGTCCAAGACGCGAGGCTGGCTTCCCCCCGGTCGAACAGCAGGGGCAGCTGCGGGCGGCCAAACGCCGTGGTCCACCGCCGCATCTGGGCTCCCCCGATGCGCTTGAGGACCTCCTCGTAGGGTTCGCCCGTCCGGGTGGCGATGATCCGGGCGTTGGCCGCAATTTGCGCCGAGTAGCACATGGCTCCCTCCTACTTCTTGGCCGCGTGGGATTTGGCCCGGTAGAGGAATAAGAGGCACGCCCCCAGGCCCAGGATGGACGCCGACAGGTAAATCATGTCCAAGGGCGTCGTGTACGACGGCGACATCGAGATCACGATCTGAAAGAACTTCACGATGAGGGCCATGATGACCACCTGCGACAGCTTGTCCTTGAGGCTGTCGAGGCTATGGATGTCGAGGATCTTGGCGGCCTCGGAGTCCGTGGCGTGGTCGATCTCGGAGATGAAAAGCGTGTACATCCCAAAGGTGAAGATGAGCAGGACGATGGCGATCAGGTAGGTGTCGATGGCCCCCACGATCTTGATGATGACCTCGGTGTGGAGGTCGATGTCGTGGGTCTGGCCCGCTAGGTAGCCGACGGACACTTCGACCACGTGGATGACGTCGAGGCTCCCCATGGCGATGAGGAGAAGCGACCCGACGAAAGAAAACAGGACGGGGATGAGGACGATGAATCGGGTGGACCACAAGGCCCTCTCAAAGACGACTTCGATCAGACGCGGCTTCTTCTTCTCACCCGGGGCGCTCGGTTCCATGGTTTCTCCCTTCTGGGCGAAAAGATACTGAAGAACTCCCCGGCCGGCGAAATCTCCTGGGGGGACTACGGAGCCCCGCCCGACAGGACCCCGTTCAAGATGCGGGCCAGCTCCTCCTTGTGGCTGATCATGGGGAGGTGGCCCGAGTCGATTTCGGGCAGGTGGCGTATCCCCAGGTGCGCCGCCAGATGGTACTGCTGGTCCACCGTCAGGGTCTTGTCGCGCTGACAAACCACGTACGACAGGCCGATGGGCGGATAGTCGTCCCAGTTCATGCGGGTCGTGACGGCGCAGACCGGTTCGGGGAAGAACGATTGGGAGAGGACGTACTGCGTCTGTTCCGGGGTGCAGGTGTTGCAGAACACGGGGACGAACATCCCTTCGAGGGCCTTGAGGGGAATGGCGTCGTGTTCGGCCTGGGTGGTCACGGCAGCGATGTTCCGATCCCTCACCTCGTCGGGGAAGACGTCGAGGGCCGTGGCGCCGCTGCGGGGAATGTTGGCGGCCACAAAGACCACGTGCTTCACCTTGCGGTTCCGCTTTCCCAGGGTTCCGGCCACGAGCCCCGCCCCCGAGTGCCCCACCACGACGAAGGAGTCGGCCCCGCTGAGGGCCATGGCCTCCTCGTGGTGCCGGAGCACCTGGTCAAAGGTCGCGTGGAGCCTCTGGTCCCGGGTGTTGGGGACCAGCCGCGGTGAAACCACCACGGCGGGGGCCTCCAAGAGGGGGATGAGCGGCTCCCAGAGCCACCGCGACATTCCGGCTCCGGGAAGCAGAAGAAACGCGATTCCTGACATGCCTCAGCTCCTTGAGGAAGTCGCAGACGTCCTCTTCAAATCTTCCAAGTGGAGGGGTTCTCCGATCTCCACAATGTGTCCGTCGGGGTCGTAGCACCGCAGGACCAACTGGCCCCAGGCCTGCTTCTGGATGGGGTGGATGAACTCCACGCCCGCGGCCACGAGACTGTCCTGGGTCTCGGAGAGGGTATCCGATTCCAGGTAGATGTCGAGGTTGCGGTGGGCAAAATCGTGGCGGGCCACCTCGGTGCCGTAGATGGTCTTCAGGAGCCGGTTTCCCTCGTGGAGGGCCAGCCGGTTCTCGTAGATGACCAGCACCTCGTAGTCGATTTCCACCCGGAGCCCCAGGAGGGCTTCGTAGAAATGCCGGGACCGGGCCATATCCTCCACAAAGACAATGGTGTTGTAGAAAACGTTCATGGTTCACCCGCAGGTTCGTCAGTAATCCGTCCAGCCTACGCCCGGTCGGCGTCCCTGTCCATCCGGACCCTCTCCTCTCGGCCTCGGGGTGCCGATACTCGAACTATGAAAACCCTTCTGTCCGCCCTGACCCTGGCCCTGGTGTTGGTCTTTCCCTCGGCCGCCGCCGTCATCTGGTCCCAGCCCCGGGATTTCTACGTCGACCCGCCCGAGGGCTGGACCTTCGTGGAGGACCCCACGCCCGAACACTTCGTCATGACCGACCCCGGGCGCCGGATCATCCTCGAGATCTTCAGCCAGGACCAGGGGGACCAGAGGGACCTCAAGGCCAAGGCCGCCGACCTGAAGAACCGGCTCGCAGCCCAGGGGGAGGAAGAGGAATTCACCTGGAACGATCAGCAGGCTTGGCTCTCCAATCTCTCGTTCAAGGCGGGCCCCGTCCAGGCCAAGGGTTGGGCCCTGGTGGCCCCGACCAAGGGCGGCTGGATCTCGGCCCTGGCCTACACCCCCGAAAAGGACTACGAGAAGGCCTCCGACGTCCTCATCTCGACCCTCAACTCCCTGGCCCTGGGCACCGACGGCCGCCGGGAACCCGGGCCCATGACCGCGTACTTCCAGGGGACGGCGCCCACCCCCAGGCTTGAGAGGTCCGAGGTGGCGGGTCTCCCGTCGCCGCTGACCCTGACGTACAACCTCGACCGCGATGAGGGAATCCAGGCCGTCATCGAGAGGGAGACCCGGGTCCTGATGGCCCAAGTGGGGACCACCTTCTCCGACCAGAGGGCCATTGCCCCGGGGTGGAGCCGGCTGTACCGCCAGGTCTACCGCGCCCTCTACTCCAGCCTCACGCCGGTGTCGGCCTACTGGCAGAGTCAGGTGGCCCAGGGGAAGGTGGCCCGCGAGGCCCTGCCCCAGGCGGTGCTTACCTGGCTCCAGTCCTTCACCTATTTCGAGAAGAAGGGGATCTACGGAATGACCACGCCGTGGCAGTCCCTCCGGGACCACAAGGGCGACTGCGACAGCCTGGCCCTGGTCTACCTGGCGGTGATGGACCAGGTGGGCGTCCCCGGCATCCTGATGGTCAGTGCCCCCTACGCCCACGCCATCGCGGCCCTCGACCTTCCCGGAGAGGGGGCCCGGTTCCCCCTGGGCGACCAGAAGTGGCTGGTGGCCGAGCTGACGGCCAAGGTGAAGTTGGGGATGATTGCCCAAGACATGGCCGACCCGAACCAGTGGATCGGCATAGACCTTTTAGGTCGACCCTAGGGCTTGGATCTCGGCCTTCTGGCGTCGTCTCGGGGACGCTCCGGTCCTCGAAGTACTTCCAGTACGCCTGCGGGCGTCGCGTCTCCTCGACTTAGCCAGAAGACCGATCTCCGGCGCCCCGATCTACACGGGCATCGCGGGGATTCGCCTTTGGCGAACCCCTTGCTCGCCGCCTCATCAGGCAGGTTCTGGGGACGGAGGGCCCGTCGGAAATGTATGGCTTTTGGGGGAGCTGTTGACATTTGCGTAGGGTTCCTTTCGGGGGGCGGAAGGCACTCGGAATGCAACTCTTCGTCCGGGGGACGTTTGTTTCCTGTTGCGCAGTTGGCACGGTGAATGCTAATAAATCTCTTATGATTCACTTGGAACACGTCGACAAGCATTTCGGCTCCCTCCACGTCCTGAAGGATATCAACCTCACGGTGGCCCCCGGCGAAAAGCTGGTGGTCATCGGTCCTTCGGGGTCGGGGAAGAGCACCCTCATCCGCTGCATGAACCTGTTGGAACGGCCCACCCACGGCCGGGTGACGGTCGACGAGGTCGAACTCACGGCCCAGAAGAGCTTCGTCCACAAGGTCCGGGAATCCATGGGCATGGTGTTCCAGAGTTTCAACCTCTATCCCCACAAGACCGTCCTCCAGAACCTCACCCTGGCGCCCATCAAGCTGAAGAAGATCCCCAAGGACGAGGCCGAGGCCACGGGCCTGAAGTACCTGGAACGCGTCGGACTCCAGGAGAAGGCCCACGTCTACCCGGCCCAGCTCTCGGGGGGCCAGCAGCAACGGGTGGCCATCGCCCGGTGCCTGAACATGCACCCCAAGATCATGCTCTTCGACGAGCCCACGTCGGCCCTGGACCCCGAGATGATCCAGGAAGTCCTTGACGTCATG
>JAHFSN010000196.1 GCA_023265735.1 Spirochaetaceae bacterium
ATTGTGGCGGGCATCGGGGTCGCCCAGTTCACCGCCGTGTGGGACTGTGCTGAAGAGGCCGCCAAGGCTGGTATTCCCATCATCGCCGACGGGGGGATCAAGTTCGCCGGGGATATTGTGAAGGCGATTGGGGCGGGAGCGGGGGCCGTTATGATGGGCAACCTGTTTGCCGGCCTCAAGGAAGCTCCCGGCAAGGAGATCATCTACGAGGGCCGGATCTTCAAGGAGTACCGCGGCATGGGCTCCCTGGGCGCCATCAAGGAGGGATCGGGGGACCGGTACGCCATGGACAAGAAGAGCGACCCCGTACCCGAGGGCATCGAAGGCCGGGTGGCCTACAAGGGAGAGCTGAAACCCTTCATCCACCAGCTGGTGACCGGATTGAAGAAGGGGATGGGCTACACGGGCTGCCCGACGCTCTCTGAATTGCGAACCTACAAGAAATTTGTTAGGATCAGTTCGGCTGGACTGCGGGAAAGCCACGCTCACGACGTTCACATCACCCAGGAATCTCCCAACTACTCGAGGAACTAGGGAAGCGAAGGAAGAGCCATTGAATATTGTCGTTGTCGGTGCCCAGTGGGGCGATGAAGGGAAGGGGAAGATCGTCGATTTTCTCAGCGAGAAAGCCGAGGTGGTCGTCCGCTTTTCCGGTGGGGCCAACGCAGGCCACACGATCATCCACGGGGACAAGGTCTACAAGCTCCATCTCGTTCCGTCAGGCATCGTCAGCCCGGGAAAGCTTTCGGTCCTCGGTGCCGGCATGGTCATCGACCCCGTGGCCCTCTTCCAGGAACTCGATGGGCTGGCCGAGGCAGGGATCGACTGGAAGGGACGGGTGCTCATCAGCGACCGGGCCCACTTGGTGCTTTCTACCTACAAGGAACTCGACCAGCAGATGGAAACCCAGCGCCGGATTCCCATTGGAACCACGGGCCGGGGCATTGGAGTGACCTACGCCCTGAAGGCCCACCGCGACGGCGTGAGGGTGGGCGACCTGTTCAGCGAGCAAATTTGGAGTCACTTGAGACCGGCCGAGAAGGCGTTCCTTGAACCGTTTCGTGACCGCCTGCGGCCTCTGATGATCGATCAGGCGGCGTTCATGCGCAAGAACAAGGGCCGCCACACCCTGTTCGAAGGGGCCCAGGGTGTCCTCCTCGACCTCGACTGGGGCACCTATCCCTTCGTGAGTTCGGGCTACTCCGCGGCCGGCGGGGCTTCCCTGGGGGGCGGCGTCGGTCCCCGGGCCCTCGACAGGGTCTACGGCGTCTTTAAGGCCTACACCACGCGGGTGGGGAACGGGCCCTTTCCCACGGAGTTCCGCTCCGATCGCGACGGAGACCTCGGCGAGCAGATCCGCTCCATCGGCAAAGAATACGGGGTGACCACGGGTCGGGCCCGGCGCACGGGGTTCCTCGACCTGGTGGCCCTGCGCTACGCCTGCTGGACCAACAGCCTCGACGGTCTGGTGATCACCAAAATGGACATCTACGACACCTTTGACACCATCAAAGTCTGTACCGGGTACCGTCTCAACGGCACCGTGACCATCGATTTTCCCACCACCATCGAGGACCTCGAGAAAGCCGAGCCCGTGATCCAGGAGTTCCCCGGCTGGAAGTCCGACCTTACCCTTATGCGGAAGTTTGAGGACCTGCCTCCGGCGGCGTGCAACTACCTGAAATTCATCGAAACCTTTGTCGAAACCCCTATCGCCGTGATCTCGGTGGGTCCCGACAAGGCCCAAACTTTCCAAAGGACCGACCCTTGGACACGATCCTAATCCTCGATTTTGGCGGCCAGACCTGCCAGCTCATTGGGCGGCGGCTCCGGGAGGGCGGCTACTATAGCGAAATTGCGCCCCACGACGTGCGGCTCGACGCCGGAAGGCTGGCCCACGTCAAGGGTATCATCCTTTCGGGGTCGCCGTACTCGGTGTACGAACCCGACGCCCCGAACGTTGATCCGGCTCTGTTTGACTCGGGTCTGCCCATCCTGGGCATCTGCTACGGTTTCCAGCTCATCACCCATCTGTTTGGCGGCCGGGTCGAGGGCCTACGGGTGAAGGAGTACGGCAAGGTTCCCCTGACCCTGAAACCCGGGAATCCGCTGTTTGAGGGCGTGACCTCGGGGTTCGACTCATGGATGAGCCATGGCGACAGCATCGCCGCCCTGGCCCCGGGCTACCAGATCACCGCCATGAGCGACAACCATCCCGCTGCGGCCTGGAACCCCGAGAAGCGGATCTGGGGCATCCAGTTCCACCCCGAAACGAGCCACAACCAGTTCGGCAACCAAATCCTTTGGAATTTCGCTACCCTGTGCGGGGCCGCCCGGGAGTGGACCCTCGACAAGGTGCTCGAGCTGGAACGGGACAAGATCCGCCGGCGCGTAGGGAACCAGAAGGTCCTGCTGCTGATCTCGGGAGGCGTTGACTCCACGGTGGCCGGGGCCATGCTTCTGAATATTCTGCAGCCCGACCAAGTGCATCTGATGTACGTCGATACGGGCCTTATGCGCAAGAATGAGACGGTGGAGGTGTCGGCGGCCCTCCGGAAGCTCGGCGCCAAACACCTTCATCTCATCGACGCCCAGGAACGGTTCCTCGGAGCCCTGAAGGGGCTGACCGATCCGGAGGCCAAGCGCAAGGCCATCGGGGACACCTTCATCCGGGTCCAAGAGGACGAGGTCGCCGGGCTCGGTCTGTCGGACTATTTCCTGGCCCAGGGAACCTTGTACACGGACCTTATTGAGAGCGGCAAGGGCGTAGGGAAGAAGGCCCACGTCATCAAGAGCCATCACAACGTGGGGACGCCGCTGGTCGAGGCCAAACGAGCCGCAGGCCTGATCATCGAGCCGCTGGAGATGCTCTACAAGGACGAGGTGAGGGCCCTGGGGGAGAAGCTGGGGGTCGCCGAATCCATTGTTTGGCGCCATCCGTTCCCGGGCCCGGGATTGGGCATCCGCGTCTTGGGGGAAGTGACCCGGGAGAAGTGCGACATCCTGCGCGAAGCCGACTGGATCTATCTGGACGAACTCAAGAAGCGGGGGCTCTACCGGGAGATCTGGCAGGCCTTCAGCGTCCTGCTTCCCGTCCGGTCGGTGGGGGTCACCGGAGACGCCCGGGACTACGGCTTTGTTCTAGCCCTCCGGGCCGTGGTGTCGAAGGATGGCATGAGCGCCGACGTGTATCCCTTTCCCATGAAAGACCTTCTGGAGATCAGCAGCCTGATCACCAACCAGGTGAGGGCGGTGGGCCGCGTGACCTACGACATCAGTTCCAAACCGCCTTCGACCATCGAATGGGAGTGAAAGGCTCAGGGGTTCTCCGTTTCTGCCGAACATAAGACAGTACGGAGGAACTTCATGCCCTTGCACCAGCTTCTGTCCATGATTCCCCATGAGGTCATGGAAATCAACCGGCCTGTGGTGGCCCGGTGGACCGACACCCCCGAGACAGGTTTGGAGGAAGCCGAACCCGCCTACGGCGCCTTCGTTGACGACCAGGGAAGGGTGGTCCCCGGCAGCAGACCCGCCCGGGCCTTCTTGGAGACCGACGACCCCAGGTTTCTGCTCCTGGCCCCCGAGGCCGAACGGTCCTTGCGGCCGGGCAGCACCGTGGTCTTCTTGGACTGGGGACGCCAGACCCTGAGCTGGGAGGAGATTTTTGAACTTTGGGAGGCCTGGACCTCCCAGGGAATGGTCGTGGACTGCGGGGCCGTTTCCGTCAAATGGTCGGCTTCGACCCACTGGGTGGCACCGAGCTGGGTGGCCTTTGCCGATGGATTCGACGGGTCACCCCTTTCGACCCTGGTCCGAGTGGTGTCACAGAAGGAAAGTCCCAAGGTCGAGGCCTCCTCGGCCCCGGTTCCTTCGACGTCCTTCCTGGCCCGGGCCCTAAAGATCCGCGGCGAGGATGATTCCGCGAACGAGACTTTGGACGAGGGAGACGGCTTGCCCATGATTCCGTTCACCCTCACCAGCCTGAAGGATCCACACTTTGCCTGGCCCAAGGGGGTGGCGTGACCCGGCTTCCTTGACAGAGGGACCGAATTCCTATAGTTTATCTGCCTAGAGAAACGGAGGCATTGGATGGCCAAGAAAGCGATTTCGAAGAACGCCCGTCGTGAAGGGGCCCAGGAACTCTTGAGCAAGTGGGGCGGAAAGATCCGCATGAAGTCCGTCTTTGAGAACGGAAAGATGAAGCACATGGCGATCTGCGAGAAGACAGGTAACACCGCTCGCCGCCCTTCGGACCTGATGGAATAGAACGGGTTCTCCTCAGATCTTCCAGAGACCGGCGTTATGCCGGTCTTTTTTTTTTGCATCTTGATCCGACGATGGCGGCCCGCCTAGTAGGTCTGGGGACCCATGGCCTGGAAGTCGCTGCGAACCTTGGCCAGCCTATCCAGCTGTTTCTGGATGATCCTCTGGTAGTCGAGGTCGCCGGACTCGATCCGGTACTGCTCGTCGATCCAGGCCTGCAGTCCGTCGAGCCACATTTCCGGGGAGTTCTTGGCCTGGGCCGAGTAGGTTTGGGCTTCCTTCCAGTAGGCAAAGGCGGTCTGGTAGATTTTCTCTGCGGTGTTCAGGCTGTCGAGGTTGGCCCATTTCCAGGGGTAGTTGTAGAAGTAGGCCGTCTGCTTGTCGTAGTTGGACGCCAGGATGAGGGTTTGCTGGATCAGCAAGAGGTTCACGTGCATGCGAAACAGGGCGCGGTACCGGGCCCATTCGTCCTGGTTGCGAATGACGGTCAGGGCGTTGAGCGGATTGGCGAAGTCCGACCTCAGGGCCCGCTCCAGGTAATAGATGTTCTCCATGGCGGCGTCGGGGTCTTCCGAGAGGTGCCGGTGGACGAGGTTGTACCACTGTTCCGCATACACGATCTTGTACGCCCAGGCCGGGCCCGCGGCGGCCAGGATGAGCAGGCCAGCCAGGAGTCTCTTCATACCGAGATTATCGGCAGATTCGCCGCCAAATCGAGTCGGTCAAGGCCTCCCGGGGCTGAGAATCGTCGAGGCGGATGACCTCGAGGCCTTCCTCCTCG
>JAHFSN010000197.1 GCA_023265735.1 Spirochaetaceae bacterium
TTGGTGGACGGCGGCGACGTTGGTGGTGAGGACCAGGGTGTTGGTCTGGAGCCTTGCCAGGATCTCGAGACCGACGACGGTCTTGCCAGACCCGCAGGGAAGGACGATGGTGCCGAACCCGGTGCCCGGCTGGCCGTGGCCCAACACGCCGTCGGCGGCGCCCTTCTGGTAATCACGGATCTTGAGGGGGGTGCCCTGGCCGGTCACGGGTCGCAGGGCGATGGCCAGGGGGTCACCGTCCTTCAGGGGCGCCAGGTCTTGAACGGGGTAGCCTAGGCCCAGCATCTCCTTCTTCAGGGTACCGCGGTGGAGGAGGGGGAGGAGAAACTCGTCGCCCCGGGGAGTGATCAGACCGGCCAGTTTCCGCTGGTTGGCCATCTCCGCCCGCAACCGGGGGTCGGCCACCCGCAAGACCAGGGTCTCGGCGTCGACGGCGTCGAGCTGGAACAGGCCCCATCGGCCCATGAGGTCGGTGACGAAGAACTTCACGTTGTCCGGCACGGCGTAGCGGCTGCGGGCCTCCAGAACGCCGAGGATGTCGGCGGCGGTGAGGCCCGCCGACGCGGCGTTCCACAGGGAGAGCGGACTCATCCGGTAGGTGTGGATGTGCTCGGGGCTCTTTTCCAGCTCGGTGAACGGGGCAATATCGGCCCGGGCGTCTTCGAAGGCCGGATGGTGGACTTCCAGCAGCAACGAGTGATCACTTTGGACGAGGAGGGGTTTTTGATCCATGGCTTGGTGAGGAACGATCCTAGCATAGAATGGGGTCCAGACCCAACCAACCTCCCCGGGGATCGCTCAGCGCCTGCGTCCCTCGACGAGCAACGGCCCCAGGTCGTAGGGCGCCCGGGCGGCGGGCCGCTGGGCGGGGAACCCGAGGGCCACGATGGATACCGGTTCCAGCCCCTCGGGCAAGACGACCACCTCCTTGACGGCCCGAACGTTGTTCTCCACCGGGGTGATGCCCAGCCACACCGAGCCCAGGCCCCACAGCTGCCCGGCAGTGAGGAGGTTTTGGGTGGCCGCCGCGCCGTCGACGGGCCAGTATTCCGATTGGACGCAGACCCGGGGATCGGCCAGGACCATCACGGCGAACCCGGCGGTGTCCAGGGCCTGGAACCAAGGAAGGGCGGCCACGAGGCGGCGGCGGATTTCCAGGTCGTCGAGGACCCAAAAGCGGATGGGCCGGGCCCCGTGGGCCGAGGGGGCCTGGGCGGCGGCCTGAAGAAGGGCCTGGCGGACCTGCTGCGGAACCGGGGTGGCGGTGAACGTGCGCACCGAACGGCGTTCGGTCAGGGCGGCAAATCCAGGGGGGGCGGAGGTGGATGGTATGTTCATGGGAACAATCTAGTGGGAGGGAACCCCGGGACCCTCGGCAAAAAGGAAACTCTTTTCGGCCGGGAGAAAATTCCGGCCGGCGCTCCGCTTCCGGTAGTCCCGGGGCGGAACGCCGTAGTGCCGCAGGAAGGCCCGCTCGAATCCGGTGAGGTCGAGGAAGCCCACGGCCCAGGCGACTTCGGTGATGGTTTGGTCCGACTCCAGGAGGTCCCGGGCCACCGACAGCCGGTAGGCCCTCAGGTATTGGCCCACGGTCCGGCCCAGGGCCAACCGGAACTCCTTCTGCAGGGTCGTCTTGTTGGTCCCCAGTTCCCGGCACACCTTCGCCAGGGTCAGCTCGGGGCACCCATAGTCCCGGCGCAGCAGCTCGGCCGCCCGCTGGGCCAGGGTGAGGGCCGGTTCCGATTCGCCGTGGACCACCTCGCCCAGGGCGAAGAGGATCTCCGACAGGTACGACCGGGCCCAGGCCTTCCAGAATCGGCAGCTGCGGGTGGTGACCTCGTGGTCGAGGCGCTCGACCCGGGCTTCGAGCTTCTGGGCCGTTGGGGCGGACAGGCGGACGGGGGCGGCCGAACGGTTGGTCCCCAGGTAGACGTCGGTCCAGTAGCGATCGAGCTCGGCCGACACGTCCATGCCGTGGGGACATCCCCAGAGCCTCTCGAGGGTGAGGCTGCCGTTGATCAGTTCGGGGAGAAAGGTCACCACCTGAACCTTGGTCCCGGCGGGAAGGTCGACGGTCTCGTGGTTATGGAGGCAGAGGGCCTGGGGGGCCGTGAGACGAACGGACTTCCCGTCCACCAGGAACTGCTGGGTGCCCGAAAAGAGGAAGAGCGCCTTGAAGCGCTCCTCGATCCGGCCCCCAGGGAAGGTCCGCCAGACCGAAAGCGGAAGCTCCGTTTCGTCCATGGATTTCTAGCCCTTGCGGAACACCGTCGTCCCCGTCCGCTTCATGTCTTCGGGGAGGAGTTCTCTCTTGAAGGGACTGGTGACCACCAGGGCGCCTCCCCCGATCAGATGCTCACAGACGGTTTTGAGGAGCTGGGCCTTTTTATCGTCGGTCACGTACTCGATACCCTGGTTCAAGACGATGAGGTGGGCGGGCTGGGAAAAGAAGAGCTGGCCCTGCTGAAAGTCGGCCACCTCAAACTGCACATGGAGTTTCACCTCGTCGGACACCTGCCAAAGGTACTTGTCCTCCCCCTGGCCCTTCGCCATCCACGAATCCCGGACGGCCGCCGGGATCATTTCAATCTGGTGGTCCCGGTAGTACCCCCGAACGGCTGTCTCGACTCGGGTCAAGAAGTGGTCGACCCCGCGGATCCGGAATTTGAAAAGCTTGTCACCCCGGGCGTGTTCCAGGCAGAGCATGGCCAGGTAGTAGGCCAGCTCGCCGTTGCCGGCCCCTATGATGAGGATGCGCCGTTTCTCCTTGGAACCCGAGGAGGGGAGGTCCGCAATCACACTGGTCAGCGTTTCTCCCCAGTCGGCCGCCGACTCCAGGTGAGGGGTCTCGGCCACGGGGGCCACGGGTCGGGGCCTGGCCTCCTCGAAGACGGCTTCGAGCGAAGGCCCAGGGGCTTCGGGAACCGGCGCAGGCGGAGCCTTGGCCGCAGGGGCCCTCGGTTCGGGCCGGACCGGGGCGGGTTTGGCCGGGCGAACCTTCGGGGGGAGCGGCGCCGCGGCTCCCCGTTCTTCGATGGCTTCCGTCTCGGAAACGGGGACGCTCTTCAGCTTGACGTAGCGGTACACCATGATTCCCGCCGCGGTGAGGAAGAATCCTCCCGCGCCCGTGGCGGCGATGGTCAGGGGCCCGGCGGTCAACCCAGGGATCTTCCATGCCAGGGTGCCCGGGACCAGGGTCAGCGAACCCGAGCCGAAGGCCTCTCGAACCAGAGCGACGGCCACGAAGAGCCCGGTGACGGCCAGGCCCGCTAGGAAGGCCGAACTCAGCTCGACCCCCAGTTCGGGCTCGGTTTGGTCCTGTCGGGGAAAGACCATCACCAGCGGACTGAACGCCAGGAGGTTCAGGTAGGGGCCCCAGGCCGCCCGGACCGGCGGCAACCAGACCGAGACCCCCAGGTCGACGAGGGTGACCAAGACGGCCGCCAGGACCACCGACGCCCAGAGCAATCCCACGCCCTGGAGGGAAGGCTTGGCCGCGCAGCCTAAGATGGTGACTCCCAGGAGGACGAGGGTGATCACCACGCCGAACAGGAAGGCTGGCCCCACCGAAACCGTGACGGCGAGGAGCGGTGTCAGAGCCAAGATGAAGAACCGGAACAGCAGGGTCATGGGGAGAGAGTATAGCAGAAGACCAGAATCGAGCCCAGCTTTCCCTGGGGGGCAACTTCGCATCGCTTGTTGGGGGGGCCTTGGGTTTGTGCTATATTATGACTGATTTACTCATATAAGGTTTGAACGGCCTCGAATGGTCCGTTCTGGAGAACACCATGTTTCGGAGGAAGCCCTTTGGGGGTGCATCGCCGGTTTTCTGGCTCTGGCAGGGCCTTCGGTTGGTGCTCAGTCTGGGGGCCCTGGGTATCGTCTGTGGCGCCTGCAGCCTCGACTCGGACAACCTTCGGAAGATCCCCACAATTTCGACCATAGGTTACCCCCTGCACCTGGATTCTGGGACGGGTGGTTCCAACGGTTCGGTATCGTGGGCTTCCTCGGACCCGTCAGTGGCCACCGTGAGTGACGGTTTGGTCAGGCCCGTGGGCAGCGGTACCGTCACGATTACCGCCAAATCGGGAAGCACCGTCAATTCCTTTGTCATCCGGGTCACGGAGCCTCAGAAGGTCACGACCCTGGCGGGCGGGGGGGCTCCTGGGGGTAACGCCGCAGGATATGCCGATGGACAGGGAACTTCGGCCGGGTTCCAAGCGCCAACGCAGATTGTGCTTGGTCCCAATGGCAACCTGTATATTTCCGACTACTCCAACGGATACGTTCGGACGATGACTCCGTCGGGGGCTGTCTCCACGCCTTACCCTTCGGCGCCCGTGGTCCCCAATCTCATTGGAATGACCCTCGACCCGGCTGGACACCTCTACTGGGCCTCCAACAATGCCTCGTATGTCGGGATGTACACGGATCGAAGCGGAGCGGTGGCCCTCCTTCCTACAACAAACCCGACGAACAATCTCCGCTTCGGACCCGATGGGCACCTCTATGCACCGATCGGCACCGCTATTGCCGACTTCGGGACGAACCCGAACGGCACCTTCAGTACGGTCTCCATCACCTTCCCCTCGGGGTACACGACGTTTGCCAATGCTACGGACATGGCCTGGGACCCCGGCGGCTTCCTCTATATCACTGACACCCCCGCCAACATCATCTGGCGGATCGATCCGAAGACGACACCCTGGTCCGCTGAGATTTTCGTGCCCGACGGGATCTTTTCCGACCCCACGGATCTGGTCTTCGCCCCCAACGGTGACTTGTACGTCGCCGACGCCAGCAACCAACTCATTCGGAGGGTGACCCCGACCGGAATCGTCACCACTCTGGCTGGCGTCTCTGGGGTTGCGGGACTGGTGGATGGGGCGGGGACCGTGGCGGAGTTTCGCAATCCCTGTGGCATCGCTATCGACTCCGTCAGGCAGCGTATCTACGTTTCAGACCAATCCAATAACGTCATCCGGGTGATTCAGTAGCCGGTCTACAGCAGC
>JAHFSN010000198.1 GCA_023265735.1 Spirochaetaceae bacterium
AGGAAATGGCCAGCGACGCTTCGTGCGGTTGTGGCGGCGGCAGCTGCGGTTGCGGCGGGCACTGAGTTTCAGTTCACGAATGAAAAGCCGGCCTGTGGGCCGGTTTTTTTTCGTCCGAAACTTCGAAAATAGTGAACACGGTTAATTGTTAACGATGTTAAATGTTAACTGCGTTAAATTTTGTTTCCAGCCATGCGTCGTCATGGTGACCGGGGTCTTAGGGGCCCAGCCCCTAGGCCGGGGGTAGCGAAATAACAAAAGCCCGGTTTCCCGGGCTTTTTTATGGAGCGAAGGGGGCGTCCCCCTCCCGTTACTTCAAAGCTTGTTCGTAGATTTCGCCGACCTTGCCCCAGTTGACCACCGAGAAGAAGGCCTCGATGTAGTCGGCCCGGCGGTTCTGGTAGTGAAGGTAGTAGGCGTGTTCCCAAACGTCGATGCCCAGAATGGGTTTGGTGCCCTCGAGCAACGGTGAATCCTGGTTGGCGGTGCTGGTGATGGCCAGGGACTTGTCGGCCTTGAGGACGAGCCAGCCCCATCCCGAGCCAAACCTCGTCAACGCGGCCTTGCTGAAGTCAGCCTTGAACTTGTCCCAGCCGCCCAAAGCCTCGATTCCCGCGGCCAGCTTGCCAGCCGGCTTGCCCGACTTGGACGGACTCACGAGGGTTTCCCAGAAGAAGCTGTGATTCGCGTGGCCGCCGGCGTTGTTCCGGAGGACGGTTTGCTTGTCTGCCGGAAGGGCCGACAGGTTCTTGAGAATCTTCTCCACGTCCCAGGAGGCAAATTCGGTGTTTTCCAGGGCAGCGTTGGCGTTGTTGATGTACGCCTGATGGTGCTTTCCATGGTGAATTTCCATCGTCTTGGCGTCAATGGCCGGCTCAAGGGCGTTAAAGTCGTAGGGAAGTTTAGGCAGGGTAAATGGCATAGAGTCTCCTTAGGTTCAATTCCCCTTAAGTATACTCAGGAATTAGAGCGACGCAAAGCAAGTTAAATTCCCCGGGCGGTCGGGTTATGAACTAGACTTCTGAACGGGGAGGGCCGTCTGTCATGACTCCGCTGGCCTGGAAGCCGCAGTACGCCATTCGCCACGAGACAATCGACGCACAGCACCAGAACCTCTTTGCCCTCTACAACGCCATGGTGGTCCTTCCCCCGGAGTCGGTTGACCGGGAGCGGCTCATGGACGATCTTTGCGAGTACGGGCTGTTCCACTTTGCCGAGGAGGAAGCTCTGATGCGGTCGGAGAATTACCCGAAGGCCGCGTTCGAGCGCCACTGCCGCAGTCACAAGCTGTTCTTTCGAACCGTCCAAAGACTGAGGTCCCAGTCGGCGGAAACGGCCCTCGCCTTCTTTCGAGAATGGCTGGTAAGGCATATCCTCGGAGAGGACCAGGACATTGGGCATTTCCTCGAAAGACCGCATGCGTGAGGAGGATGGGATGATCAGCATTGCCGATTTGAACGAACAGGAAAAGATATTCCTAGCAGGTGCCATCAAAGCGTTGCTCCTCGCCGACGGATCCGTCGAGGAAGAACAGCTCAATGACCTCGATCGCCTCGTTTCGGGCCTCGGTTTCGATGATTTCGACGAACACCTGGTCCGGTATGAGAAGATCGCGGCGTCGGACCAGGATTTCGAATTCCTGGCCCGCAATATCTTCCACCCCGAAGCCAAAATCCTCATCGCCAGCGTCCTTGGGGAACTGGCGACCCAGAGGGGCTTCGCCAGTCCCGAGGACGATGAGCTGATCGCGAGAATCCGGGACTTGTGGAAAGACTAGGCACGCTTTCCTGCGCGGTCCTCTGGGCCGGAAAGTCGGTCTAGAGTCCCAAAATCCTCGGGATTTTGGCCGTCCAACCATGGCTCAAAGGGCTGGGAATTTGGTAACATCGGGCCCATGAGAGTGGAAGTCTGTTATCGCCGTCCCGGGCTAGATAGTCGTGGAGCCTCTTTGGGTGCCCAAACCCTCGACGTCTACCTGTGGGAGGGACTGCCGCCCCTGGGTCAGGACGTTGTCGCCGAGATTTTCGCCGACCCTGTGGTCCAGGTGGCCGTCTGCGACGGACGAGGCCTGGACGCCGTCCCCCTTTCCGACTGGACCTGGGCCGTGGAGATCAGCTTCAAGGCGGGGGTGACCAACCCCACGGCCATCACCGCCCGGGAGGCCCTGGAAACCGCCCTCGGAAAGCCCGTGGGGGACGAGGCCGTGGTTCAAACCGCCGTTCTGTGGGCCTTCAGCCGCCCGGCTGAGCCATCGGCTATCCGGACCCTCGTGGCCGAACTTCACAATCCGTTGATCCAGCAAGCTGTAGTTTTGACCCGCCAGGAGTGGGACGCAGGGAAGCGGTTCCCCGTGCTCTACCCGACGGTCCATGGCCAGGGGTCCCGACCCGTCGACACCCTTCCCCTGACCACCTTGAGCCCCGACGCCCTGGTCAAGCTCTCCAAAGAACGCCTCTTGGCCCTCACGCTTCCGGAAATGGAGTCCATCCAGGTCTGGTACCGAGATCCTCAGACCCAGGCCCATCGCCGGGAGGTTGGCCTGCCGCCAGAACCCACCGATGTGGAGCTGGAGATGATCGCCCAGACCTGGAGCGAGCACTGCAAGCATAAGATCTTCGCGGCGCACATCGCCTACGCGGACACGGTGACGGGCGAAACCGCCGAAATTCGTTCTCTTTATTCCACCTACATTAAGCAGACGACCAAGGACCTGGAAAAGACAAGGCCCTTCCTTCGGTCGGTGTTCCACGACAACTCGGGCGTCGTCCAATTCGACGACGACACCCTGGTCTGCTTCAAGGTCGAGACCCATAACAGTCCCAGCGCCCTCGACCCCTTTGGCGGGGCCATCACCGGCATCGTCGGGGTGAACCGCGATATCCTCGGGACGGGCAAGGGCGCCAAACCCATCTTCAACACGAACTACCTCTGTTTCGGCGATCCGACGACACCGCCCGACGAAATTCCGGCGGGTCTTCTCCATCCCAAGACCGTCCTTCGGGGCGTCCACCAGGGCATCGTCGAAGGTGGAAACCACTCGGGAATTCCCACGGTGGCCGGGGGCTTCCTCTTCGATGAGAGCTACAAGGGCAAACCCCTGGTCTTCTGCGGAACGGGGGGGCTCCTTCCTGCCCGGGTCAACGGCGAAGACAGCTTCGTGAAACACATCGACGCGGGTGACCTGGTCGTCATGCTGGGGGGCCGGATCGGCAAGGACGGCATCCATGGGGCCACCTTTAGCAGCCTGGCCCTCGACGAGACCAGCCCCACCAGCGCCGTTCAGATCGGGGACCCCATCACCCAGAAGAAGATGCTCGACTTCCTCCTGGAAGCCCGAGATTTGGGCCTCTACAAGGGCATCACCGACAACGGGGCCGGTGGTCTCTCGTCGTCTTTGGGTGAGATGGCCGAGAGTTCGGGCGGCGTTCGGATCGACCTGGACCTCTGTCCCCTCAAGTACCACGGCCTCGCCCCCTGGGAGATTCTGGTCAGCGAGAGCCAGGAGCGTATGAGCCTGGCCGTGGACCCCTCGACCATCGGGGCCTTCTTGGCGCTGGCGTCCCGGCGGGGCGTCGAAGGCGCCGTCATCGGGAAATTCACCAACGACGGCTGGGTCGATATCCGCTACGAGGGCAAACCCGTCGGGGCCCTCTCCCTCGAGTTCCTCCACCACGGATTGCCCCCCATGAAATTGCGGGCGGTTTGGACGCCGCCCCAGAGAAAGGCTGTGTCCCCGCCCGCCGGCCTCGACCTCTCGCAGACGTTGCTTCGCCTGCTTTCCGACCCGACGGTGGCGAGCAAGGAGGGCCTCGTCCGCCAGTACGACCACGAAGTGCAGGGGCGTTCGGTCATCAAGCCCTTCTGCGGAGAGAAGATGGACGGTCCCACCGAGGGGGCTGTCTTGAAATTGCGCCCCGAATCCGACCGCGGCCTTACGGTGACCCATGGCATCTGCCCGCGGATCGGCGACCTGGACCCCTACCAGATGGCCATGAACGCCGTCGACGAGGCCTACCGGGCCCACATCGCCCTGGGCGGCCTCCCGGACAACGCGTCGGTCCTCGACAACTTCTGCTGGCCCGATCCTGTGGAAAGTGCCTCCGCCCCCGACGGCGCCTACAAGCTGGCTCAGCTTGTCAAAACGTGCCAGGGACTCCGGGACGCCTGTTTGGCCTACGGGCTGCCCCTCATTTCGGGCAAGGATTCGATGAAGAACGACGCCGTTATGAACGGAAAGAAGGTGTCGATCCGGCCCACCCTGCTGGTGTCCCTCATGGGAGTCATCGGCGACGTTAACCGCGCCATGAGCACGGACTTCCTCGCCGCCGGAGACGTGATTCTTCTGCTGGGCGATACCGAGGGCGCCCTGGTGGGTTCGACCCTCGAGAAGGTTCTGGGGACAGAGCTCACCGGCGTCCCCGAGGTCGTCCCGAAGAACGCTCTGTCCCTCTACCGCGCCGTGGCCGCCGCCCTCGACCGAGGTCTGGTCCGAAGCCTCCACGACCTCTCCGACGGCGGATTGGCCGTGGCCCTGGCCGAGTCGGCCCTGGGGGGACGCCTCGGGGCCCGGGTCACCATCGACGAGCTCCCGGGTTCGGCCCAAACCGACGCCGAGAAGCTCTTTGGCGAGAGTCCTTCGCGGTTCTTGGCCACGGTGGAGCCGGGCCGTCTCGACGAGTTCAAGAAGGTCCTGCGGGGACAGAGTTGCGCCGAAATCGGCGTGGTGGTCGCCGAGCCCCGGGTGGCCGTGGACCGCGACGCCCAGACCGTACTCTCGGTCTCGCTCGACGAAATTCTTTTGGCCTGGAACGGCCTGGAGCGAAACCGATGAGCTCTGTCCCCCACGTTGGAATCCTCACCGGCTTCGGCATCAACGCCGACGTCGAACTGGCAAAGGCCTTTGAACTCGCCGGAGCCCGAACGCAGATGCTCCCCGTCACCACCCTGGTCGACGAACCCCACCTCCTCAAGGATCTTCAGATTCTCGGGTTCCCCGGGGGGT
>JAHFSN010000199.1 GCA_023265735.1 Spirochaetaceae bacterium
GACGTGGCTCGTCGCCCACCCCGAGTCCCCTCGACCTCCCCTCGAAATCATCTTCACCAGCGACGAGGAGATCGGCCGCGGCACCGAAGACTTCCCCTTCGACCACGTGAAGAGCCGGGTGGCCTACACCCTCGACGGCGGAGAGGAGGGGGGCATCGAGACCGAGTGCTACAACGCCTACCAGGCCAAGGTCACCTTCACGGGGCGGTCGTACCACCCGGGGGACGCCCGGGGCAAACTGGTCAACGCCGTGTCCATGGCCAGCCAGTACGTGTCACTCCTGCCCCGCAACGAGAGCCCCGAGGCCACCGACGGCCGGTTCGGGTGCCTGTGGGCCCACGACATCCAGGGCGGCATCGAATCAGCCACGGTAACGGTGGTCATCCGCGACTTTGACCGGGCCATCGCCGACCGCCGGGTGGCCTCCCTCACGGCCTACGCCGCCGCTATTGAGGCCGCATTCCCCGGGGGCCAGGTCACCGTCGAGACCAAGGTGCAGTACCTCAACATGAAGGAACGGCTGGACCAGCATCCCCTCATCCTCCGCCACGTTCACGAAGCGGTCAGACGCACGGGCCTGGAACCCTTTGCCAAGGCCATCCGGGGAGGGACCGACGGAGCCCGGCTCACCGAAATGGGCCTCCCTACCCCCAACGTCTTCACCGGCGGCATGAACTACCACAGCCGCACGGAATGGGTCGCCCTTCCGGCCATGGTCCGGGCCAGCGAGACCATCATCGAACTGGCGGGTCTTTGGGCCCTGGAGTCGTCCCAGCCATGACGCCCCGCCTTCCCCTCCTCCTCGTCCTGGTCGGGGCCATTTCGTGCTCCGCACCCCCTTCCGTTCCTCCCCCTGCCCCGACGGCCGCCGAGGCCGCGGCCACCGAAGTCTCCGACGTCACGGGGGCCGCGGGCGGCGGCGAAGACGGTTCCCTCACCCCCAGCCAGCTCACGGGCCTCAAGGGCATCGACGGAGCCCAGACGGTGGAGGTGCGGGTCCTCGACGCCAAGGGAACGGGCCGGCAAGGTTCCAGCCCGGT
Source organism: Spirochaetaceae bacterium (assembly GCA_023265735.1). Taxonomy (GTDB): domain Bacteria; phylum Spirochaetota; class Spirochaetia; order JABEVK01; family JABEVK01; genus JAIFLN01. The sequence goes on from JAHFSN010000199.1 coordinate 1,041, forward strand.
CACCGTGGGTCCCCTCGTCTTGGGCCAGTGGCTTCTGACCGACCCGGGGTCGGAGTTTGAGATCACCGTTCGCAGCTCGCTGATGCCCGACGGCATTGTCCGGCTCAGCGGCCAGAGTGCCCTCCTCATCGAGCCGCCCCTGGCGGGAGCCCTGCCTCGGTTTCGGGTCTATGGCGGCAAGGCCTCGTTCCACATGCCCCACCTTCCCCCGGGGGAAGCGTCGGTCCTGACTCCCGCGGGCCCCCTGGTCACCCACGGCGCGGTGTTCACCGTGGTGGTGGCCCCCGACTTTCAGACCCTGGTCACCTGCCGCGATGGCGCCATCTACCTGACGGGGAACCAAAACACCGTGGCCCAGCCTGGGCAGGTCTTCGTGGCCGACCGTTGGGGGCGAAACCGGGTCTACGCCATGACCCCGAACGAGGCCCAGATCTTCGACGACCGCTGGCTCCAGGTGGTGACCGAGGAGGCGGCCCCCGTCCTCTCGGCGGTGCTGGACAACCAGCTGAGGGCCTGGAATTCCGTCGCCTCCCGGGACCTTGAGACCTCCCAGTTCCTCGCCCTCTGGTTCCGGGCTGCCCGGCCCCTCCTGGGCACCAAGGTGCCCGGACCCGAGACCTGGGGCGGCGTCTTGGGCGCCCCGGTCCGGCCCTCGGCGTGGCAGCCCCTCCCCCTGGGCCCGGGCCTGATGGGAGAAACCCTGTGAAGACCTTGGTTCTCTACGACGGCCGCCACGGGTTCACCGAACGGTGCCTCGGCCTCCTGGCCCGGGAATCGTCGGCCGACCTCGACCTCTGGCCCATCCGCCACCGTCGGGGCGTCCCGGCGTGGGAAGGCTACCAGGGCGTGGTCTTTGGCGGCCCGGTGTACTTCGGCCGATGGTCCCCGCCCCTGACGAAGTTCCTGAAGAAGCACGCGGCTCGGATCACGGGTTTGCCCCTGGCCTCGTTCGTGGTCAGCCTCAGCCCCCGGGCCGCCGCCCTGAACTACTACCGGCGTGACCTTCCCCCGGCGTACACCGACCGGGCGGCCCTGGTGGCCTGCTTCGGCGGCGGCATCGAGTGGAAGAAGCTGGCCTGGTGGGAACGCTGGCTGCTCAAGGCGGTCCGGGGCGTCGAGACCGACGTCAGCAACCTCAACCTGGCCGAGATCCAGACCCTGGCCAACTGGTTGTCGGCGAACCAACCCTCGACGTAGTATACTTATCCCTATGCGAGCTCGGGCCCTGGGAATCGTTAGCGCCAGCCTTCTCCTCCTCTGGTCGGGATGCAACCTGAACGTGGACTACTTTGGGGACTACCGAGGGAAGAATATTCTGGGGAACTACGGGTTCTCCACAGGAAAATGGTCTCTGGAACCCTATTCGGCGTATTCGGCGGTGCCGCTGTATTCGACAGCGGACTACATGACCTGGGCGGCGGCGTCTGACTTGTCGGGATTAGGGCTCGACGCGGGCCCCGATGGTACTCCGGCCTACCGTCTAGAGATCAAGAACCTGTTTCAGGATGGCGATTTCGAATCACAAACAAACCCTTCCACGTCGTTCACGGGCGACGCCTGGTGGAGCCTCAGCAACTCGTCGGTGAAGTTCACCTCATCAAGTTCATTGCTACCCAATATTTCTTCGGGAACGAGTTATAGCCCCCTCGAGCATGTCTCTTTGTTCTTTCGATCGGCCACGACGGCGGATATTCCCAACAACTACCTAGCCATCCAGCTCGATTCGGCGTTGGGGAGCACCCTTTGGCAGCGGTCGGGCGGGTACCGCTTCCGGTTTAGCTTCTACAACGCGGGTAGTACGACAACCCTCGACGTCCACATGGTCAATCAGACCGCTTCGAGTACGACCAACTCAGAGGGCTCGGGCACCTGGACCTGGAACAACCTGAACGCCAGCGACACCGTCGACGTCTACAACCTCTCGAGGTATTTCACCCTCGACGGGACGGCGACGGGCGCCACCGTCTACATCGGCGACTGGAACGGAACCGGTACGGGGAACGGGGTCGATGCAACCGCCGCTGTCATCGACAACGTCCGCGTTATTCAAAATGATCTCCCTCCCTACGTGATTACCAAGTTGTCGGGTCTGTCGTCCGGATCCCTCAAACTCCTATCGGGTTCCCGATCGGGAGCTTATTCGTTCAGCTTCTACGTCCACGACGACCCCACGGCAGACCAAAGCCGCGCCGTGGCCCCGGTCCATAGTCCCAACCGGCTGAACCCGTCGGGCGTGACGGTAGTTTTCACGGCTGCAGTCAAGTCAGGGTCCGGAACGTATAAGGCCTTCACAGCCAGGCCAGCGACCGGGTGGACGTCGTGGACCAAGATCACCATTCCTTTGGGTTTCGACTTTGTCAGTTCGGACAGTGATATTCCGTCAGGTAGTTCTGCCTTGACGATCGAGATGGGTCCGACCAACACTTACGACTCGACCACGGGCGGCCGAGATGCGGGCAGCCTCATCATCTCGTCCCCCACCCTCGTCTTCAACCCCTGAAGGTCCTTGGTCACTTAATCACGAGGACGTTCCGCGTTTCATCAATGTCCGGGCCGACCACTCGAATGAAGTAGATTCCCCGGGCCACCACGTGCCCACCCGCGTTCTTGCCGTCCCAAAGCAGGCTGTAGTCGCCTACCGCCTGACGACCGCGGTACAAGACCCGGACCAGCGAACCATCCAGGGCGAAGACCTGCGCGGTCACGACCCCCGACCGAGACATGGTGTAGAGAAGCATGGTTTCTTGTCCCTGAGTTGGGTCGATCACGTTGTGAAGGATGGTCACGCCGTTCTTCTGTTTCTTGATCGCCTTGAGCGGCACCTGGTAAACCCCGAGCTTTCGAGGGTCGGCAGGGTCGAGTCCACGCACCGAATACAGGGCGCCGACGCGGAAGATGAATTGGAGAAGACTGCCTGTTTTGACCCCCGGGTCCGACCCCGGAATCAGGAAGTTCTGAAGGTCCTTTGCGGCATTTGTCGAAAACGGGACGAGGTTGCGGACGGCGTTATTGTCCTTGGCCGGGACCAAGGGGGTTAAGGCAGAGGGTTCAGCGATCCCAATGGGCAACCAGATTCCGTTCGTGACCAAACTCGACGAGACATTGGTGTCGTAGAAGAGGCGTAGGGGAAGTGCTGTCACAGAGCTCCCACCGTAAACCTTGACTTGCAGGTTAATGTCTTTGGCGGCGAGGTATTCGGCTCCGGTGAAGTCGTGGATCACATGCGAGGTGCCGGACTGATTCCCTTCTCCCTCAGTCCCATCGGTTGCCCAGACAGGCTGGGCCAAATCAATCCCCAAGTACGACACCGGGTAGCTGACGCCGGTACTCATGTCGAGGAGACCGCCCGAGGCTGAAATGCTGCTCACCCCGGCATTGTTGATCGCCGAGATTTTGGCGGTCAGATAGTCCTGAGCCGGGAGCGGTTGGGCTAGGGTGAGAAGTGCCTCTTGGAACGTGACGGAATGAGTACCGTTGTCGGAGCCCGTCGGGTTGATGGGAGTCAGCTTGATGATGGAGTTGGAATTTGAGGTGCCCGTAATTTGAAGCGATCCTGTCAGGTTCACCGTCGTCCCGCCGAATGGGACAGCCCAGACCGGCCGAGAAAATTGCACGTACACCTTGGACCCACCATTGGCGGCCAAGGTCAACGTCACGTAAGGAGCGGCCCGGTTTGCGGCCCGGAAGTCCGTAACCGAATCGAGCAGGCGGCCCGCAAGGTTGGTCACCATGCCTTGGAATTCATCGTAGCTGAAGTAATAGTTCAACGATGGCTTCCACGCAGCAGTCACCGTCGCCGGATTGAGGTACATGGTGAAGTAGCCGTCGTTGATCGTTCCCAGGGTTCCTGTCCCTCCACTGAAGGAACTGAGGGACACGGCTGTCGACGAGGAGCTTAGGTTGTTGGTCCCGATCTCGGAGCCTGCCGAGAGTCCCAGGGTGAACCCGGAATA
>JAHFSN010000200.1 GCA_023265735.1 Spirochaetaceae bacterium
GCCCTAACCTCCCTGTCGAGGAGGGTCTCGTAATCCCAGGGCTGGGAGAACTGGGGAGCGGAGTTTTCCCCCTCGGCCCCGGGAAGGTTGAGGCTGCCGTCGCCCAGGAGGGCCTGCCAGTCCACGGCCTCGTCGGTCAGGGTGCCCAGGGCGTCCCGGGCCAGGGCCACGGCCCGATCAAACAGGTCGAGGAAGGATTCGTGGCGGGTCCGGCCGGTGACGGGGTCGAGCCAGGGCTGGTGCCCTCCGTTGAGGAAGTCCCAGTCGGGCAAGGCCACCGGGTGATAGAGGTGGAGGGCCCCGTGCTGGGCCGCGCGGACGGCATGGTGGGGGAGCGACGGCGCCGTGGCGTGGAGGAAACCCTGGGTGTCGGCCACGGCGTTGCGCAGCCGGGTTTCCACGTCGGCTCGGGCCGAGAGCTGGGGAAACACCTCGTGGAGAGCCTCGGCCCAGGCCGACCAGAAATCCGGCGGGAAGTCGCCGGGTCCGGGCAACTCCTCCTGCCAGCGGCACGAGGCCAGGGGTGTCTGGCGCCGGGTCTCCCAGAGCTGAACGTCGAGAATTCGTTCCAGAAAGACGTGGGAGTGACGCAGCGCGTTGGTCAACGGCTGGCCGGGGATCTTCCAGCCGGCGAAGAAGACCACAAAGGGGTGCGCCGCCCTGTCGAGGAAGCCATGGGTCGCCTGCCCTGCCAAGAAGGCCATCCCCGGGTGGTCCGGTCCCCAGGCCCGGGCCAGGGCCTCCCGCCGAAACCGCGAGAGAAATTCTCCCCAACCCCGGCGGTGCAGCCTGGTGCCGTACAGGAACCCCCCAGGTTTGGTCCTCCGACCGTGGTAGAACAGGTCGGGACCCTGACAGCCCAGCCGGAAGGCCCCCGGCGAGAAGCGGTCAAACCAGCCTTCGGGGAGGGATGAGGCGGCTTCGATGCCGTGAAGGATGTGCGCGATTTGAGACGGCATCCCTGGAATGTACTGCCCGCTCATTTTTGAGACTAGACATTTTTCGGGCGCTATGCTAAAAACTTCCCTGCACCCGAAACGCCGCTGTAGCTCAGTTGGTAGAGCAGTGGACTGAAAATCCACGTGTCACCAGTTCGATTCTGGTCGGTGGCAACCACGGGCCCCGGAGACTTCCGGGGCCCTTTCTTTTGTCCCAGGAGTGTGGCAATTCCTATGAAAAGAACCTTGCTGTGGGTGATTCTTCTGCTGGGGGTGACCTTCACGCCCTGGGCCGAGGAGTCGTCTTCTTGGACGCTGTACGAATCCCTCGATTGGTCGGGCCGGCTCGATTATCTGAAGGGCCCGAAGGCGCCCACCGACGGGGCCTTTCTGCTCCGGGCCCTCGAGGCCACCGACGCTGCCCGGATCGAGGCCGACCGGGACCCCGATTCTCCGGTCAAGAAGGAGATCGCCCTCCGGCTCATCGGCCAGCTGGCGACCCAGCCCGTCGAGGGTGCCCTACCCCTCCTTTCGCGGATACCCCGGCAGTACAAAGACCCCTTCCTCCGGGGAGAGTCCTGGGTGGCCCTGGCCAAGCTCGGCAGCAAGACCCTGGCCGCCGAATTGGCCCTCAACCTGATGGCGCTGAACGAGAGCGGCACCCGGAGCCGAAACGAGGAGATCCAGGCGGCGTACGCCGTCCAGGCCTTCGGTCTGCTGAAGGCCCCCGAGGGGTTCCGAGCGGTGGCCGGGGCCGCGGTTGCCTGGTATTCCCCCGCCAGCCGGGTGAAGGAATCCGCCCGCAAGGTCCTCCCCACCCTGGTCCCCGACTTCGAAAAGGCCATCCTTCCCCTCCTTTCCGACGACCCCGACCTCACCTTCCGTGATGGCCTCTTCCAGGTGATCGCCGATGGTTCCGACAAGGGTTTCGGAGCCCGGGCCGCGGCGTCGGTCCTCTCGACCCTCGTGGGCGACAGGCCCGAAGCCAAGGCCGACCGAGACACCGTGGCCCGGCTCACCTTGGAGGCCCTGGGCGTCGCCCTGGCGGCCCCTTCGCCCCCGGCGTCCCTGGTGACGCCGTTGGCGACCCTCCTGGGAAGGCCCGAACCCGAAGAGATCCATATCCAGTCGGTGCGGGTCCTGGCCAAGGTCGACGATCCGGCGGCCGTGACCGTCCTTTCCGACGCCCTGGGCCGCCTCAATAGCCGGCAGAAGTCAGGCACCAACACGAATCAAGACTTCCATCTGGTCCGCGAGCTCATCTCGGCCCTCGGCCAGACGGGAAAGGCTTCGGCCCGGCCCGTCCTGGAAGAAGTCCGGCTCAGCGACTATCCCCCCGGGTTCGCCCGGGAGGCCCAGGCGGCCGCCGATCGCCTCCCCCGGTAGGCCGTACCCCGGCCTCGCCTCGGCCCTCCTCCTCCTCGGTCTCGGGGCCGGGGCTCAGCTGGCCCTTGCCGTGCTCTGGATGGGAGTTTGGGGCGGCGGTGATTTTGCCCTGATGACGGGTCTCATCAACCTGGTCGCCCTGAGCGGCGTCATCATCCTGGGCTCGTGGCTCTCGGGAGAGCCGCCGCGGATGGCGGGTTGGCGGGAGATTCGGGTTCCGTACTGGATAGGCCTCGTGCTCGCCGCCGGGGGAGCCACCGTGGTCCTGGGTGAGTTCTCCAACCTCATCCTCTTCCTGTTTCCTCTGCCCCCCTGGCTGACCCGTACCCTGGAAGACCTCACCGGTGGTCCCATTGGCTGGACGCTCTTTTCTCTGGCTCTGGTCGCCCCGGCCACCGAGGAGCTTCTCTTCCGGGGCCTTCTTCTGCGGGGTTTTGCCCGCCGCTACGGCACCGGAGCGGGGCTGGTCCTCTCCAGCGCTCTCTTTGCTCTCTTTCATCTCAACCTCTGGCAGGCGCTGCCGGCCTTTCTCGCGGGACTCTACCTCGGCCGCGTCTTCTTGGCGACGGGTTCCCTGGTGCCCTCCCTGCTGGTCCACGGGCTGTTCAACGGATTGCCGGTCACCCTGGCGGCCCTTGGATTCGTCGTGGCGGGATACAATGTTCCCCATCAGATCGGTGCGCCTGGATTCCAGCCGCCGCTTTGGGTGGCGGGCGGTTTTGCCGTCCTCGGCATCGGGTTGATTATGACCAAGACCTGGTCACCGTTGTCCCCCCAGCGGGTTTCTGATAAGGTGACGGAATGAACGATGCCCAGCTGTACAAGCTGCCCCCCGGTACCGAGCGCCTGGTCCTCGACGAGGCGTTCCGACGACAGGTTTTGACCCACCGGGTCCAGAACCTGTTCACCTCCTGGGGCTACCAGCCGGTCCAGACCCCCGTCTTCGATTTCTACGACCTCTACGCTCCTTTTCTAGGATCCTCGTCGGAAAGCGTCTACAGGCTGGTGGACCGCGAAGGAGAGCTTCTGGTCCTCCGGTCCGACATCACCCTCTTCCTGGCGAGGTCCATGGGGGTGGTGCTGCGCCAGGGCCACGAGCCGCTTCGGGTCTGCTACGCGGACACCATCCTCCGGCACCAGAACCTCGAGGACATCTCGGCCAACGAGTTCTACCAGATCGGGGCCGAGTTCATCGGGTCCAAGGCCCCCGCCGACGATCTGGAAGTGCTCCTCCTCCTCGACGATATCCTCACCCTGCTGGGCCTCGGTGAGGCTCGGATCCACCTGGGCAGCCGAGCTCTGTTCGACCAGGTATTCGGGCCCGAAACCCCCGGACGCCAGGGGCTCCTCGACGCGGTGGCCCTGCGGCGGTGGGACGAAGTCGGGCCGTGGACGGCTCTGTTCTCGTACCAGGGAGATGCGGCGGGCCTCCGCCGTCTCCTGCAGACCCTTCCCCACCTCACGGCCCCCGTTCGGGCCGAACTGACCCTCCTGGCTGACCAGGCCCAGGCCCTCGAGGCCCTGGGTCTGAAGGACAGGTTCCGGGTCGACCTGAGCGAAGTCGGCCGTCATGACTACTACACGGGCCTGGTCTTTCAGGTCTACCAGCCCGGTCTCGGGGAGGCCCTGGCCACGGGAGGGCGCTACGACAAGCTCCTAGCCCGGTTCGGCCTCGACTCTCCCTCGGTGGGGTTCAGCCTTCATCTGGGGAAGGTGGAGCACCTGGTTCCTCTCGACGCCCAGGCCGCCCCTTCGGCCGCCAAGGCCGCGCCCGGCAAGACCCTGGCCGAGCGTCTGGACAACGCCCGAAAACTCCGGGCCGAAGGGAGGAACGTGACCCTATGAGTGAACCTCTGACCCTCGTCCTGCCCAAGGGCAGGCTCTTCGACCAGGTGCAGGAGTACTTTGGAGCCAGGGGCCTTCGGTTCGATTTTGCCGACCGCAAGCTCACGGCTCTCGACGAAACGGGCACCCTCAAGATCATCTTGGTGAAGAACGCCGACCTGCCCACCTACGTGCACCACGGAATCGCCGGACTGGGCGTCTGCGGAGACGACGTGGTCTACGAATCGGGCCACGAATTCACCCATCTCCTCCCCTTCGCCTTCGGCGGCACCAAGATGGCCCTGGCGGCCCGAAAAGACCACGTGCGCCAAGAGGCCCCAGGGCATCTGACCATCGCAACCAAGTTCACCAAGTTCACCCGGGACTACTTTCACGGCCTGGGAATTCCCGTGAAGATCATCCGTCTGGACGGCTCGGTGGAACTCGCCCCCGTCCTCGGTTTGGCCCCGTACATCGTCGACCTCGTGGAGACCGGATCGACTCTCCAGGCCAATGGCCTAGAGGTTCTAGAGACACTGAAGACAATTGGCGTGAATCTATTTGCCAACACGTCTTATTTCAAATTGCGATATCAAGAGATCGGCCGACTGGTCGATACTTTGAGGAATTGAGGACCCCATGAGCCAAGCCACCGTCGAACGGAAAACCAAGGAAACTCAGATCCGCCTCGTCCTGGATCTTGACCGCAACGGGGGATCGAAGATCTCCACAGGCGTTCCCTTTTTTGACCACCTTTTGACGGCCTTTGCGTTCCATGGGGGGTTCTTCCTCGACCTCGACGCCCACGGTGACCTGGAGGTCGACCCGCACCACCTGGTTG
>JAHFSN010000201.1 GCA_023265735.1 Spirochaetaceae bacterium
ACCGGGGCCTCGCGACCCTTCACGGTCACGGGACCCACGGACTGAGCCGGCACGGACGAGCTGGAGGAGACCGCGTCCCAGACCTCTTTGGACACCAGGATCTCGGCCCCGTGGACCTTGGTCTGAGACTCGATGCGGCTGGCCAGGTTCACCACGTCGCCGATGATGGTGTACTCCCGGCGCTGGGTGGACCCGACATTGCCGGTCACCGCCCGGCCCGAGTGGAGGCCGATGCCGATTCTCGTCCCCTCGAGCCCTGCGGCCAGGGCGACCTTGAGCTGGTCTGAGATGGCCAAGGCGGCCTCGAGGGCGTTGAGTTCACTCTTGCCGTCGTCAAGGGGCGCCCCAAACACGGCCATGAATCCGTCGCCAAGGAACTTGTTGATGATGCCGTGGTGGTCGTTCACGGCGTCGACCATGAATGCAAAGAGGCGGTTCAGGTATTCGACCACTTCGTCGGGGGTCCGGTTTTCCGAAAAGGTCGTGAAATTCCGAATGTCGAGGAACATGACCGTCACGTGCCGGGTTTCGCTCTCCAGCTCGGCCTTCTGGGTCAGGAGCTTCTTCATCACCTCGGGGGACACGTGCTGCCCAAAGATGGCCGCCATCCGGGCCTGGGTTTCGCGGCTCTCGAGGAGGGTGGCCATCTTCGACCGGATCTGCTGGGTGACAAAGGCTAGAATGCCGCCGGTCATGGCCATCATGAGCGCCTTGGACGCGTACGGGGCCCAGAAGTCCAGGGGCAGAGAGACTCCGCCACGGGGGAGGAGGACGAAAGCGAGGACCCCGTACTCGAGTCCGGCCAATATTCCGGTGTAGAGGGCGAGAATCGGGTCTAGGCGAAGGGTGGCCAGGGCCAGAAAGAAGAAATAGAGGAACACGGGCGGTAGGTTTAGCGCGGCGTCGGGGGACACTACGGTCGACAGGAGGACCAGGGCCAAAGTGGGAACCGAAACTTCGAGGGTGGCGTTGAGAATCCGGGGCGGCAGGGGCATCTTGAGACCCCGCTTCATCAGTTGTCCCGTCACGAACCGGTAGCCCCACTCGTAGAGGCCCAAGAGGCCCAGGGTCACGAAGGCGATGGGGTAGGGAACCCGGGCGAGAAAGCTCATCGCCGCCGGAAGGGCCTCGAATCGGTGGGCTTGGGTCCACAGGACAAACAGACCTACCGCGGTGACCAGGAAGGCCGTCCCCACGATGGCCGCCCTCAGGCGGTCGCTGACCATGATCTCGTTCTCGATGGCCCTGTCCGTGTCGTTGCGGAATTGGAACCACGTCATGGCAGCTGGTCCAGGAGTTCGGCGGCCCTCTGTCCTGCCTCGGTGTCGGCCCCTAGAGACTTCACCTTCCGGAACGTGTCGCGAGCCTTAATTTCGTCCCGGAAGGCGTTCATCCAGATCATGCCCTGGGTGAACAGGACCTTCTGCTGAAGGTCGGGCCAGGGCTGGGCCCGGGCGGCAAGTTTGTCGAGGTCGTCGATGGCCCTGTGGAAATCGGGAAGGTCGGCCCAGGTGGCCAGCAGCCGGGTGTGGGCCTGAATCACCTGATAGCGCGTCTTCAGCCCCGCCGATCCGTCCTTATCGTCCTGGACGATGCGCAGGGGGAGGTCGCCGTACTGGCTGGTCAGGTTCCACGCTTCGGCTTGACGGAACAAGGTGTCCTCGGCCTTGGCCCGCTCGACCCCGGGGGCGGCCTTCCGCACGGCGTCCACCAGCCCCTGCAGGGGCGCCTTCTGGGCCTCAAAGGCCGTCAGCAAGCCCAGAAAGGCCGAGCTTCCCCCGGGGAGATAGCCGGTGCGCTGCCCAAAGAGGAAGCCGTTTCCGTCGAGCAGATAGACCGTGGGTAAGGCCTGGAAGGGGTACTGGTCGGTCCACCGGAGGTTCTGGCCGCGGCTTCGTTCCGACGGCACGGTTTGGCGAAGGAAGTCCAGTTTCAGCAGCACGTACTTGGCACCGGCCGCGCTGAGGAAGTCGGGCCGGGACCAGACCTCAACGTCCATTCTCATGCACGGAGTCGACCAGTCGGACCCAGTGGCCACGACGAGCAGGGGCTTCCCCGTGGTGGAGGATTCCTTCCATGCGGCGTCGAGGTCCGTGAGCCAAGGGGAATCTTGTCCCCAAACCCCGGCTGCGACCAGCACTCCAACGAGCACAAACGTTCGGATCATGAATCCCCCCCTTCCAAAAAGCGGGTTTTCCCGGTTTCCGTCAATCGGTCACTCGGAGCTGGGCGTCGGATAGACCCGGGCCAGCAGTTCGTGAACGGCCGTGCGCAGGCCCCGGTCGGCCCCGGGCTTCCACGGCGGGAGCACAAACCCGATGTCGTAGTCGCCTAGGCCGGGAATGGGTTTGAGCACCTCGAGTCCCTCGGCAAAGGGGCTGTTGTCGAGGACGATGCGCGGGACGAGGCCCAGCCCCTGGCCCAGCCGGGCCAGTGCCAGGATGGCCTCGTTCCCCGCCGTCTCCGCCGCCAGATGGATCCTCAGGTCCCGCTGCCGTACCCATCGGTCGAAGCGCTCCCGGGCTAGGCCTCGCCGGGGAAGAATGAGGGGGACCGTGGCCCAATCGGGGCCATCGCCGGTGACCAGTCCCGGGGTGGCCACGAAGACGAGGGGAGTCTTGCGGACCGAGAAGCAGTCCATCCCCAGCACGCCGCCCTCGGGCAGGGCCGCCAGGGCCAGGTCGACCCGACCTTCCCTTAGGACGGCCTCGGCGTCGGCGGGGTCCCCGGTTTCCACCGAGAGCCTCAGCTCGGGGTGCTCCTGGGCCAGGGCCGCCACCAGGGGCGGGAGGATGGTGTAGCAGGCCGTTACCGAGGCGTAGACCCTCAGGGTTCCCCGCAGGCGTCCGTCGAGGGAGTCGAGGTTCTGGCGTAGGAGGTCCCGGCGGCGGAGGGTGTCTTCGGCAAAGCCCAGGAAGGTGCGGCCGGCGGGAGTGAGGGCCACCCGGCGGGTGTCGCGCTCAAAGAGCCGGGCCCCGGCCTCGTCCTCGAGGCGGCCAATGATGCGGCTGAGGGCCGAGGGGCTGGCGTGGACGGCCTCGGCCGCCTTGGCAAAATGCAGGTAACCCGCCAGGGCCACGAAGGCCTCCAATTCGGAAAAGTCCACAGCCCTGTCCTTTCTCGCTGCCAAAGGTCGTCCTATTATACCATATTGCGCATGAGACAGGTGCAGATCTTTCACTTTACGCAATAGTCGTCCCGGGCTATAACCTCTCCTATGAATTACTTCAATACTCTCCCCCTGCGGGAACAGCTTCTGCAGCTCGGTGTGTGCCGCTTTATGGACAAAGCCGAGTTTGCCGACGACGTGAAGGTCCTGAAAGGAAAAAAGATTGTCATTGTGGGCGCTGGCGCCCAGGGACTCCACCAGGGTCTCAACCTGCGCGACAGCGGCCTCGACGTGAGCTACGCCCTGCGCAAGGAAGCCATTGCCGAAAAGCGCGCGAGCTGGAAGAACACCACCGACAACGGCTTCAAGGTCGGCACCTACGAGGAGCTCATTCCGGGCGCTGACATCGTGGGGAACCTGACCCCCGACAAGCAGCATTCGAGCGTCATCGACGCCATTATGCCGCACATGAAGAAGGGCTCGACCCTGTGGTACAGCCACGGATTCAACATCGTCGAAGAGGGCAAGCAGATCCGCAAGGACATCACCGTGGTGATGATGGCCCCCAAGGGTCCTGGTTCCGAGGTTCGCGAGGAGTACAAGCGCGGGTTCGGGATTCCCACCCTCATCGCCGTTCACCCCGAGAACGACCCTGAGGGCAAGGGTCTGGCCATCGCCAAGGCCCTGGCCAGCGGAACCGGCGGCGCCCGGGCCGGCGTCCTTCAGTCGTCATTTGTCGCCGAGGTGAAGAGCGACCTGATGGGCGAGCAGACCATCCTCTGCGGCATGCTCCAGACCGGTTCGCTCCTCTGTTTTGACAAGCTCGTCGAAAAGGGTGTCGACAAGGGCTGGGCCGCGAAGTACATCCAGTTCGCCTGGGAGACCATCACCGAAGCCCTGAAATTCGGCGGCATCACACTGATGCTCGACCGGCTCTCCAACCCCGCCAAGATCAAGGCCGTGGAACTGGCCGCCGAGCTCAAGACCATCTTGGCTCCCCTGTACCGCAAGCACCAGGACGACATCATCAGCGGCCACTTCAGCAGCACCATGATGAAGGACTGGGCCGCCGGCGACAAGGACCTGCTGGCCTGGCGCGAAGCCACCGGCAAGACTCCCTTCGAGCAGACCGCCGCGGGCAAGGACAACATCACCGAGCAGGAATTCTTCGACAAGGGCATTCTGCTGGTGGCCATGGTGAAGGCGGGCGTCGAGCTGGCCTTCGAGACCATGACCGACGCGGGCATGAAGCCCGAGAGCGCCTACTACGAGTCGCTCCACGAAGTGCCGCTCATCGCCAACCTCATCGCTCGGAAGAAGCTCTACGAGATGAACAAGGTGATTTCGGACACCGCCGAGTACGGCTGCTACTTGTTCGACAACGCTGCCCGGCCCCTCCTCAAAGACTTCATGAAGAAGATTGACCTCGACGTGGTGGGCAAGGGTCTGGCCCTCAAGGACGCCCACGTGGGCAACCAGCTGCTCAACAAGGTCAACGACGAGATCCGCAATCACCCCGTGGAAATTGTGGGGAAGAAACTGCGGGCGTATATGACCGCCATGAAGTCCATTATCGGCTAGGAATCCGGGGCGCTGGCGGCCCCTTTGGCTCGGCTCGGGCTCCTCACGTGCTTTCGCACGCTCCGGGGCCCTCGCTCGCGTCGGGGCCACCATCATCCCCGGCTTCCGTCGCCGATCTCGCACGAGACGCTTCGCTCTCGTAGGGATTGGCGCTTCGGTGTTTGGGGTTTAGAACGAGTCGCTTCGCTCTCGTGGGGGGATGTTGTGACGGTTTTGGATTTGGAGACTTGGAGTCGGCGGGAGCATTTTGCGTTTTTTCG
>JAHFSN010000202.1 GCA_023265735.1 Spirochaetaceae bacterium
AAGAGATCGGCCGACTGGTCGATACTTTGAGGAATTGAGGACCCCATGAGCCAAGCCACCGTCGAACGGAAAACCAAGGAAACTCAGATCCGCCTCGTCCTGGATCTTGACCGCAACGGAGGATCGAAGATCTCCACGGGCGTCCCCTTTTTTGACCACCTTCTGACGGCCCTCGCGTTCCATGGAGGGTTCTTCCTCGACCTCGACGCCCACGGCGACCTGGAGGTCGACCCTCACCACCTGGTCGAAGACACGGGCCTCGTCCTGGGCGACGCCCTTCGGAAGGTCCAGGAGACCCTGGGGGCCGTGGCCCGGTACGGCCACAGCGTCATCCCCATGGACGAAGCCCTTTCGGAGGTGGTCATCGACGTCTGCGGCCGGCCGGTATGCGTGTACGAAGCCGTCTATCCCCAGACTCACGCAGGAACCTTTGACCTCAGTCTCGTCAGGGAATTCCTGGTGGCCTTGGCCAACCGGGCGCAGATCAATCTCCACGCCCACGCTCGCTACGGCGCCAACGGTCACCACATGGCGGAGGCCCTGTTCAAGGCCCTGGGAAAGGCCTTGGCCCAGGCTTATGCTCCCCGGGGATCGGAGGGTCCTGGAATGTCGACCAAAGGCGTCATCTGATCTGGCGCAACTGAGCCAGTAGGGTTATCATCAATGAAGAACGAACATGAACGAAACTGAGACGGACCGGGTTCTCCGGTCGATGCCCCGGGAAGGTTTCCTCAAAGTTACCAGACCGCCGGCGCCGGAAATGAGTTCCGAACAGAAGGTCCAGTTGATTCGAAAGGCCAACGAACTGTTTGGCCGGGGAGAGCTGGAGCAAGCCAAGAAGATCTTCGTCTCGACGAGGTATTCCGATGGCATGATTCGCTTAGGCGACCTGTACGCCCGTCAAAAAGACTATCTTTCGGCGTTCCAAATGTACAAGATGGCCCCGGCTCCCGACCGGGCCGAGGCGATGATTTTGAACCTGACTGCCGTATTGAAGAATTGGATCAAGGAGTAGCGGGATGGCCGGTTTTGACCAAGACCAGAACGATGTTGAGCTGGACCATCCCCAGCAAGGACCGGAGATCCCCGAAGGGAACGATCCGGTCACAGAGCTCTCCAAAAAAGGGTACAACTACCTCAAGGAAGGGGTCCTCGCCGAGGCTCAAGCCGCCTTCCTCGAGCTTCTCGAACTGGAGCCCAAGAACAACTACGCGCTGGTCGGCCTAGGCGACGTCTCCCGCAAACGGGGTGAGTTTGAGAAGGCGACAGCCTATTATCAGGAATGCCTCCGTCAGCATCCGTCGAACAACTATGCCCTCTTCGGTTTGGCAGACTCGTACAAGGCCCTGGGACTCTACCACCGCGCCCTGGAAATCTGGGAAGAGTACCTCAAGCAGGACCCCGACAACATCACGGTGCTGACCCGGGTCGCCGACGCCTATCGCAAGGTTCGCAACTTTGCTCTTTCCAAAGAAACTTACCTGAACGTCCTGGACCGAGAGCCGGGCAACGCCTACGCCCTTATCGGCCTGGGGCATCTCTACTACGACTTCAAGGACTACCGCGAAGCGCTGAAGTCCTGGGAGAAGATGTATGCCCGCAACCCCGAGGGCGCCGACATCCGGGTGCTGACCTCCCTGGGGAACTGCCACCGCAAACTCAAGAGCTACGCCGAAGGAATTCCCTACTTCGAGAAGGTGCTGGCCAACCATCCCGACAATTTCTACGCCCTCTTTGGACTGGCCGACTGCTACCGAGGGATGAACCGCAGCTTGGAATCCCTGGACTATTGGAACCGAATTCTGGATTTCGATCCCAACAACAAGGTCATCCTGACCCGCGCCGGCGACGCCCTGCGCAGCCTGGAACGCTACAATGAGGCCGAGGTGTCATACCGCAAGGCCCTGAACATTGAGTTTGATCTTTACGCGGTCTTGGGGCTGGCCCTGGTGCATAAGGCCCGGCGGGAATTTCCCGAGGCCATTCAGTCCCTGCGCGGCATCCTTCAGAATGATGCCAACAACCCTCGGATCTACCAGGAGATGGCCGAATGCTACCTGGAGCTTCGCCAAAAGGACGAGGCGGTGCGGATTCTCTCGGCGTTCCAGAGGCGGGGCATCAAGAACAGCCAAATCAACGAAATGATGAACCGCCTCAGGTAGTTGGATGAAGGGGGGCTGGCTACTGACTCTGGGACTGGTCCTCTCGTGGCCGGGTTTCGGCCAGGTTCCGCCAGCGTCGTCTGCCCTCGCGGGTGACGCCGTCTTCCAGGCCATGGTGAAGGCCTACCCCGGTTGGGTTACCGTCCGGACCGAGGGCGTCGAGCAAGTGCTGAACGTGGGAGGCCGCGATTTTCTTTGGGCCGAAGGACGGATCCTGCCGCCCGAGCAGGAGGCCCAATGGGCAATCTTTGCGCCCCAACCCTTCTACGATTATCCCCGAGAAACGCCCGACGTGGCGTCGTGGACCGACGATCAGGTGGCCCAGGCCGAGGCCGTGCTGGCCGAGAGGCGGGCCCAGGCACCTCGGCGGGAATCGAAGTTCTTTGATGCCCTCTGGGGCGTCTTCAACCGCAGGACCGCCGACGCATCGCAAAAGCGCGTGGCTTTTCTGGGACTCAGGGTCACCGTCCACCGCTCGCTCGCGGCGCCCCTGGCTCGGATCGAAGCCCGGCTGAACTCGGCCCGGGCCAGCGATCCCGACCTGGACCAGTTCCTCCGCAGTTTGGCCAAGCTTGACGGCTACAACTGGCGGGATATTGCCGAGACCCAAAGCCGGAGCAACCACGCCTACGGGGCCGCCATCGACCTCATCCCCCAAAGCTACCGGGGCAAGAACCCCTATTGGCTCTGGGCCCCCCAGGAACGGCCCGGCTGGTACAGAACGGCCTGGACAAGGCGTTGGGTCCCCCACCCTGCCGTGGTGAAGGCCTTCGAGGCCGAAGGCTTCGTGTGGGGGGGCAAATGGCTCCTCTATGACACCATTCACTTTGAGTATCGCCCGGAAATTCTTGTCCTGGCTGGCCTCCGCTAAGTTCCGTGCGAAAGCTGAGGCTTGGATCTCGGCTCAAGCTGCTGTCGCATCTTGAGCCTTGGAGTTTTGGGGCCCGCCCCAAAACTCCTGGACTTGGCCGAAGGCCAATGTCCTGGCGTCGCCTCGGGACTTCGCCCGTCCTCGCCGTACTTCCAGTGCAGACCATCCGGTGGATGGTCTGCAACGCTCGGCAGGCGAGCTACGGCGCGCCTGTGGCCGAAGGCCAGCCGAGGGTGGGTGTAGTTTCACACGCCCCGTCCTTCGGACCGACTGCCGTCTCGGGGCTCACAAAACCGTCCGCCGGACGGTTTTGCCCCTCGGCCTAGCCAAAACACCGATCTCCTGCGCCTGGATCTTCAAGGGCTTCGCTACGCTCGCCGCCCGGTGAAATCTTCTGGAAGACTCTCCTATCAGACTTTTTGGAACAGGATGGCGAGCGAAGCGAAGCCATGGTGGAACTGGGCGCCGGAGATCGCCCTTGTGGCAAAGTCGAGGAAGCGCACGGAGCACAGGCGTGCTGTGTGCACGCCGAGCAACGCACGCGCCCGAGACGCAGCCAGAAGGGCGAGATCCAAGCCCTGGCTATATCTGGACCATGTCTAGAACGGGTGGTAGAGCGTCTTGGTCAGGTCCACGGGCTTATCGGCGGCCAGGGCCAACAGTCCACCTTCGAAGGGCAGAAAGGACGACTTGGGCAGCACCGCCGCCAGGGGGCTGCGGGGGTCAACGGCGGCCATGAGGCGATTGCCCTTGTCCCGGAATTGCCAGGCCGCGGCCTTCCACAGGTCAAGGGCCGCGTCTTCATACCCGGAATCGTGCCAGAGGTCCCGAACCGAGAGAGGCTTGAGAACCCCATTGGACGGCGTGAACCTCAGCACGCGGTTGAGCATGCGCAGCGAGAACGGCAGATCGGGATAGAGCCCGGTTTCGACGAGGCCTTCGAAGACCACCGAAAGGCCTGCCACGGGCCTGTCGGCGGCGTTCACCGCCACCAGGGCGGTCTGGAGCGGAAACCCGAAGGGCTCGCGCTCGTGGAGCATCCTCAAGTCGTCGGCCGTCGCCTGGGTCGCGAACTCGGCGTTCCGGCGAAACAGCGTCGTCCCTTCGGCAAACGCCGGCCAGTCGCGGGGTTCCGCGGGCCGGATTCGGAGGCCCGACCGGGGTCTCGGGGAACGGATCACGGTCCGGGCGAAGAGGTATCTCGTCCGGCCCTTGACGATCTGGGTGGCCCAGGTTTTGGCGGCGCGGAGAGAGGCCTCGTTGCCCTCCTGGATGGCGGCCAGGAAGAGGATCTCGGGTCCGTGGATCTTGCGGGCCTGGTCGATGAGCTTGTGGTAAAGCGTCGTCGCCAGCCCCCTGCGTCGATGGTCCGGGTGAACCACCAGCCCAAAGATGCGGCCCAGAGGACGAACCGTCCCATGAAACCGGCCCATGGTGAGCTGGATGAAGCCCTTGCCGGCCAGGGTGCCCGCAGGGTTCTCGGCCACCACACCCAGGGACCCTGGGTGGAGAGCCATCGTTACCTCGTATGGATCGAAGAGGCATCGATACACAACGGAAAGGGCCCCGGCGTCTGGGCTAGTCTCATCAAGCAAGCGTAGGGCGGGGCCGTCCTGGTGCGCCATGGCGCGAACGGTGTAGTCCATAACGGCAGTCTAGGGCCAAAAAGCCAACTGGGGAAAAGTTTCTGATAAATTCCCTCAGAATTCTTTCCCGGTTCCTCGAATTCGGGATTACGATGTGCCTAGAGACGTTCAACAGGAGGCTGTGGCGTGTCGGGAAGAATTGGTATTCCGTTGGAGCGTTCCCCTGGGGAGCGCCGTGTGGCCTTGGTCCCGGCCCACGTCAGTTCTCTGATCAAGGCTGGCTTCGCCGTGCAGGTCGAGAAAGGTGCCGGGGAAGCCTCCGGCTAC
>JAHFSN010000203.1 GCA_023265735.1 Spirochaetaceae bacterium
CCACGGCGGCAAACTTGGCGATGGCGCCCACGGGGGTCGACTTCGAGGCCTGTCCGCCGGTGTTGGAGTACACCTCGGTGTCCATGACCAGCACGTTGATGTCTTCGCCGGTGGAGAGGACGTGGTCCAGACCGCCGTAGCCGATGTCGTAGGCCCAGCCGTCGCCGCCGAACACCCACTGGCTGGTTTTCACCAGGTACTGCTTCAGTTCGAGGATGGTCTTGGCCCAGGGCTCGGTCTTGCCCTTCAGCACTTCGATGACCTTGTCGCTGACGGCCCGGGTCTTGGCGCCCACCATCTTGTTGGCGATCCAGTCGTTGAACGCGTCGGCCACGGGGCCGGTCAGGCCGCCCGCCAGGGCTTCCTTCATGGTCCGTTCCAAACGGTCGCGCAGCTGGTTCACCGCGGTGACCATGCCCAAGCCGTACTCGGCGTTGTCTTCGAACAGCGAGTTGGCCCACGCGGGGCCCTGGCCCTGGGCGTTGGTGGTGTAGGGGGTCGAGGGGCAGCTGCCGCCGTAGATCGACGAGCAGCCCGTGGCATTGGCGATCATCATCCGGTCGCCGTAGAGCTGGGTGATCAGCTTGATATAGGGAGTCTCACCGCAACCGGCGCAGGCACCCGAGAACTCAAACAGGGGCTTGGCGAACTGGCTGTTTTTGACGTTGTTCACGCCGGTGACGTCGGACTTGTAGGTCACGTTTTTGAGGGCGTAGGCCCATCCGTCCTGCTGGGGCATCTGGCTGGCCAGGGGCTTCATCACCAGGGCCTTGGTCTTGGCGGGGCACACGTCGGCGCAGTTTCCGCAGCCCGTACAGTCGTAGGGGCTGACCTGCATCCGGAAGCCGTAGTCCTCCAGACCCTTGCCGATGGCCTTCAGGGTCTTGAAGTTGGCAGGAGCCTTCTCGGCTTCCTTCTTGTCGACCAGGAACGGCCGGATGACCGCGTGGGGACAGACGTAGGAGCACTGGTTGCACTGGATGCAGTTCTCGGGGATCCACTCGGGCACGTTGACCGCGATACCGCGCTTCTCGTAGCTGGCGGTGGCGTTGGGCCAGGTGCCGTCCTCGCGTCCCTTGAAGGCGCCGACGGTGAGGTCGTCGCCCTGCTGGGAGTTGATCATGTCGACGACCTTGCGGACGAACTCGGGGGCGTCGGCGGCGCTGCCGGCGATCTTGACCTCGGCGCTGAGCTTCTTCCACTCGGCCTTGACCTCGACCTTCACCAGGGCACCGGCTCCGGCGTCGACGGCCTCGTTGTTCATGCGGACGACGTCGTCGCCCTTCTTGCCGTAGCTCTTCTTGATGGCGTCCTTCATGTACCCCACGGCGGTGTCGTAGGGAATCACGTTGGAAAGCTTGAAGAAGGCGGACTGGAGAATGGTGTTGGTCCGGCCCGTCATGCCCAGATCTTCGGCGATCTTGGTGGCGTTCAGAACGTAGAACTTCACGTCGGCGTCGGCCAGCTGCTTCTTCACGAAGTCGGGCAGGTGTTTCACGGTCTCTTCGGCGCTCCACAGGCTGTTGAGGAGGAAGGTTCCCCCTTTCTTGATGCCCTTGAGCATGTCGTACTTGTCGAGGTAGCTGGGCTGGCTGCAGCTCACGAAGTCGGGGCTGTTGACCAGGTAGGGCGACCGGATGGGGCTCTTGCCGAACCGCAGGTGGCTGACCGTGAACCCGCCGGACTTCTTCGAGTCGTAGGCGAAGTAGGCCTGGGCGTACAGGTCGGTGTGGTCACCGATGATCTTGATGCTGTTCTTGTTGGCGCCCACGGTACCGTCGGCCCCGAGGCCGAAGAACTTGCACTCGATGGTCCCTTCGGGGACGACCACCACCTCTTCCTTGGGGAGGGGGAGGGAGTGGAAGGTCACGTCATCGACGATGCCCAGGGTGAAATGGTTCTTGGGTTCGGACCGGGCCAGGTTGTCGTACACGGTGATGATCTGGGCGGGGGTAGTGTCCTTGCTCGACAGACCGTAGCGGCCGCCGATGATGAGGGGGGCGCCCGCCTGGCCGTAGTACACGCTGCGCACGTCGAGGTACAGGGGCTCGCCTTCGGCGCCCGGCTCCTTGGTGCGGTCGAGGACGCAGATCTTCTTCACGGTCTTGGGGACCACAGACATCAGGTGCTTGGCGCTGAAGGGCCGGTAGAGATGGACGATGACGGCGCCGACCTTCTTACCCTGCTTGAGCATGTAGTCGATGGTTTCGCGGATGGTCTCGGTGACCGAGCCCATGGCGATGATAATGTCGGTGGCATCCTTGGCGCCGTAGTACAGGAAGGGCTTGTAGGTGCGGCCGACCAGCTTGCTGATCTGGTCCATGTACTCTTCCACGATGCCGGGTACGGCGTCGTAGAAGGGGTTACACGCTTCGCGGGCCTGGAAGTAAACGTCGGGGTTCTGGGCCAGACCGCGGGTCACGGGGCTGTTGGGGTTGAGGGCTCCCTGGCGGAAGCGGTTCACCGCATCCCAGGGGACGAGCTTGGCCAGTTCTTCGTATTCAATGACTTCGATCTTCTGCACTTCGTGGCTGGTCCGGAACCCGTCGAAGAAGTGGAGGAAGGGGACCCGGCCCTTGAGGGCGGCCAGGTGGGCCACGGCGCCCAGGTCCATGACTTCCTGCACCGAGCTGGTGGCCAGCATGGCGTAGCCGGTCTGGCGGGTGGCGTAGATGTCCTGGTGGTCACCGAAGATCGACAGGGCGTGGCTGGCCAGGGCCCGGGCCGAAACATGGATGACGCCAGGGAGGAGCTCGCCGGCCATCTTGTACATGTCGGGGATCATCAGCAGGAGACCCTGGCTGGCGGTGAAGGTGGTGGTCAGGGCTCCGGCTTGGAGGGACCCGTGGACCGCGCCGGCGGCACCGGCTTCGGACTGCATCTCAACGACCTTGACGGTTTCGCCGAAGAGATTCTTCTGGCCTTTGGCGGCCCATTCGTCGGTGTATTCCGCCATGTTCGACGACGGCGTGATCGGATAGATCGCGGCGACTTCGGTGAAAGCGTAGGAAACGTGGGCGGCGGCCATGTTGCCGTCCATGGTCTTTTTCGACCGGGACATAAAAACTCCTTGGGGAGCCTTTTCCAAAAACTACTGCGGCTGTTTTTGCCTGCGCCCCAGCCTTCCTCGAATCCTCGCGTATCCAAGATACGCTCCGGTTCTCGGCGCGGCTTGGGCTTGTCAAAACCCGTCCTCGCGACGTTTTTGGAAAAGCCTCGATTTCTCAATAGCTTGGTTTATTTTAGACCTGTGGTGGAAGCTTACGCAAGGGCTTCAGGCCTATAATTCCCCGAAAAATCAAATAATGTGAACAGAGGCGCAATAAAAAAGTAACCATTGTGACCCCAAACGGGGATTTCTGTCGGTATATTAGGGATGGATTCGCCGTGGCGGGGACCTCGGCTTCCGGAGGTGTCTTGGTGTTTGTGCAATCGCTTCTGCCCTACGCGAAGGGACCTCGCTGGGAACCGACCCTGCGGTCCCTGGAGGACTGGCTCTCGGGCCGGCCCGCCCGCCGCCTGTTCCGGCTCAACCCCCTCGAGGTGGCCAGGGAACTGGGCCTCGACCCGGGGACCACGGTCGACGCGTTTCTCGCCGGGGTTCTGGAGGGCTGGTTCGACCTCCGGTGGGACTTCCACTGTCCCCAGTGCGGCGGCGTTCCCCACCATTCGTCCCACCTTTCGGGGGCCGCGGCCGAAGGGGAGTGCGTCAACTGCCACGTGGAATTTCGCAACGCCCTCGATCACAACGTTGAAGTGACCTTTTCGGCGGCCCCTCGGTTGGCCGCCTTTCAGCCCGGGGAACAGGACGAACTGTTGGCGTCGTACCACATGAATCTCCTGCACACGCCCTGGAATGCCACGAAGAGACTTTCTGGCCTCGACCTTCTCCATCGGCCCCTCTTCCACGAGAGGTTCAGCGACGACGTGCTGAGCGCCGAGGAAAACCTGGAGATCCGCCAGGTGGTGTTCCTCTTCACCGACATCAAGGGTTCCACGGCCCTCTACGAGCAGTTGGGCGACGCCAAGGCCTACAACCTGGTCCGCGACCATTTCAAGGTCCTCTTCGACGCCGTGGAGAAGAACCAGGGCGTGGTCGTGAAGACCATTGGCGACGCGGTGATGGCCAGCTTCCTCCAGCCCTCCCTGGCCCTGGAGGCGGCCCTCACGGTGCACCAGACCATTGATGCCCTGAAGATTCCCGGGACCGACGAGTCCGTGGTGGTCAAAATGGGCATCCACAGCGGCCCCGCCATCGCGGTCACCATGAACCAGCGGTTCGACTACTTCGGTCAAACGGTGAACAAGGCCGCCCGGATCCAAGGGCTGGCCCAGGACCAGGAGATCTACTTCAGCGAGGCCGTGTTCCAGGACGCCGCCAGCCGCAAGACTTTAACGTCCCGGAAGGCCGCCGTGAGGCGCTACAGGGCCCACCTCAAGGGCATCGAGGGGGACCAGGTGGTGTACGCCATTCAATGAAAGCCCGGGCAGGGATCGTTGTCCTAGCGGTGGCCCTCCTCCCCGGGGCGGCCGTGGCCCAGATCCGGCTGAGCAACCCAGGGTTTCCCTCGTCGGAGGTCCTCGAGTATACCGATACCATTGGCAAAGCTCAGCATCCCTGGAGCAGCTCCCTTCGCCTCGTCCGGGAGGGCGAAGCCGAGCGTTACGAGTTGCGGAGCTCGGGACAGGGGTTCGAATCGTTCTATTCAGTTTCGCCTGACACGTTGATTTCCCTGGCCAGCCGGACCGTCACCCGGGCCGACGACGCCACGGTGACCCGGACCGCCACCTACGAGGCCCTGCGGACCCACCCGGCGGCCGATGAGGTGGTGGTCACCGACCTCGGGAGCCTGCCCGTCGTACTTCGGGGCTTCCCCTGGGGAAAGGTGTCCTCGGCTCGGATGCTGTTCGTGGGAAATCCCGGATC
>JAHFSN010000204.1:0-895 GCA_023265735.1 Spirochaetaceae bacterium
CGACCGGCGTACAGCACCCGTCCCGATTGCTCCCTCTCGATTCCCCCCAGGATGTCGAGGAGCAAGTCGAGCCTGTCGGGATTGTCGGCGATGACGCCGGTCACCTGGCCAGGCCGGATGTCGCAGCGGATCTGTTCCAACAGGACGTAGCCGTCCCGGAGGGCCGTCATTCCGTCGACGAGGAGGGGCTTCATCGGGAAGACCCCGGGCGGTTTCGGCCCTCGACCGAAAGGACACCTTTCATGATCTGCTCAGGATACCATCGACCTGAGAATTTGGGGATTTTTTTGCAGGTTCCCTAATCCTTGTTCCCCAAGCGACGGGCCAGCAGTTGCCTGACGTCTTCGAGGAGGAAGGGCTTGCGCAGGCCGCCGGAGAAGCCAAAGGCCTCGGGGTTGGCCAGAACCGGATCTTCCGAGAATCCGCTGACCACAAAGAAGGGGACAGAGCCGTCGGCCCCACGCATTCCTTCGAGGGTTTCCAAGCCGCCCATGGCCCCTGGCACCGTGAGGTCGAGGAACACCGCCGTGAGGACCCTGGCCTGCCGGCGGTCGGCCACGAAGAAGCGCAGGGCCTCCTCTCCTCCGGCAAAACACACCGAATCGTACCCTAAAGTCTTCAGCATCTCGGCCAGCATCTGGGAAACCATGGAGTCGTCGTCCATGACGAGGACTTTTCCGTGTCCGAGGTGGCTGGAGGGATCCGTTCGTCCCGGGGCGGACCGGGGACCCTCCGTGGCCGGCAGCTCGATACTGAAGTGGGCCCCCTGGCCCACGGTGGAACTGACAGAAATCGATCCGTTGTGACGGGTTACGATGGAATGGCACATGGCGAGGCCCAGGCCGTGTCCGCCCGACTTCGTGGTGAAGAAGGGCTCGAAGACCCGCTGGGCTAC
>JAHFSN010000204.1:905-3934 GCA_023265735.1 Spirochaetaceae bacterium
CTCTATCACGACCACAGGCCCTTCGGAGGCCCTGCCGTTGCTTGCGCGGACGAACACGGTTCCCCCCTCTGGCATGGCCTGCAGGGCGTTGATGGCCAGGTTCTCGAAGACCTGGGCCATCTGCTGACAGTCAAACCTTACGGCGCTCAAGGGGGAGTCATGGTCAAAACGGCTCAAGATCGAGGAACCGCTAAGGGCGAACTTGACGGTTTCCTCGACCACGGGAAAGATGTCGCCCACCTCGAAGACGGGGCTCCCTCCCTTGGAGAACGTCATCAACTGCCGGGTCAAGCTCGTCGCCCGGCCCAGGGACTTGATGGTTCGGTCGAGGTAGGGAGTGACCTCAGTGTCCTTTCCCTTGATTCGGGCCAGCTCAATATTGCCGAAAATGCTGGCCAGGAGATTGTTGAAATCATGGGCGATGCCCCCCGCCAGAATTCCCAGGCTCTCGAGCCTCTGGTTCGTGCTGGAGATGGCCTCGTACCGAAGGCGCTCCTCGTTCTTTTCCTCACGAGTCTGAAGAAGCCGGTTGAAGCTGGTCAGCAGCTGCCCAATCTCGTCATTCGACCCCACCGGGAGCCGAAGATGGGCGGTTCCCGATTCTGTAAGGCGGGAAATGGTCTCGATGGTCCGAAACACGGGGGAGAGCTGGCGTCTCAGAAGGAACCAATTGAGGCTCGCCGTCAAAAAGGCGACCGCTGTAAAGAGGAGGAAGAGTCGTGTCTGAAAGGAGTAAACGGGGCTGAATGCCGCCGCAGTTGGGGTATAGACGCTCACCAGCCAGTGAGCGAGGGGCACGTGCCTCACGGCGACGAGCACGTCGACGCCCTTCAGGTTAGTGCCTACTCGAAAGCCTTCGGTGCTTCCATAATAGTAATCTACGAGGCGATTCACCCCGGGGGCCGGGAGGACCTCCATGAATCTCCGACGATCGCTCGCCGCGATGATTCTGCGTTGATCCAGGTCGATCACCAGGATGTCGAGGCCCTCACCCACGGCGGCCGCCGGGACCTTGTCAAGGAAGTTGGGCTTGGACAGATCGGTGACCCCCACCAGACAGCCCTCCACCACCCCGTGACGTCGCAGAGGGACGCTCATCGGAAGGACGGGAACCCCGAGCACCTTGCCGATGAGGACGGGTCCGATGTTCTCAGTACCTTTCAAGGTGTCAGCGATATTGGGGCGGTCAGAATAGTCCACCCCTATCCGACCGGCGGTCAAAGGAACGGAGGCGATGGCTCTTCCCCCTCCGTCTGTCACGAAATGACCGCCGTTGAACAGGATGGAAAAGCTCGGGCGGTCGGCCAAGATCGCCTGGACCGCCGCGGGATGGCCTAAGGCTTCCGGCGGGATGCGCTGGGCCACGGCCCGCAGCGACTGAATTCGGTCTTGCAGCCGCTCGGTGATTTGATCCGACAGGATGGAGGCGAGGGTAAACTGTTTCTGGCCAAGAATTCGCTTGAAGTCCTCGAGCTGGAAACTCGTGACCGAGAACGCCAAGGCCCAGAGACAGACCAGCAGCAGGAGAGAGGTGAGCACCGTTACCCGAAACTTGATGGAGGCGAAGGGCTTCGGAAGTCGCATACCGCTAAGTCTACTGGCCGTTTTCGCGAGATTCCAAGATAATCGAATTGTGGTTTCTGCCGTTGAAATCAGATTGGCTTTGAACAAACAATAGTACAGGATATCAAAGGCAATTCGTTTCATGGTCCAAGCATCGATTCGATGGGGTAGTGATATGACTGGTCAGCTCCTGACCGATCCGTTCCTCCTTTCTCCGGGACTCGTCTTCCCCCCCAGGGAGCCCAACGGTGCCTGAGCCAGCCCTCCTTGATGCCCTGTTTTACCGCGAGGACGAGGGGATCAGTTTCCATCGAACCTTGCCGTCCAGCTCGGGAGATCCCATCGATTTCACGTTTGAGACCGTTAATCCGCAATTTGAGCGGCTGATGGATCTCCGCTCCGACGAGCTCTCTCGAAGAACCGTACGCCAAGTCGTGCTCGACGACCTTCAGGACTGGCTGCGCGGCCTGGAGCAAGTGGCGGAATCGGGCCAGCCCGCCTCCTTGGAAACCTACTGTCCTCGGCTTGAACGATGGCTGGCCATCAAGGTGTTCCGGCACGAATCGGGGGTCCTGGTATCCACCGTATCCGATGCGACCTCATCGACCAGTTTCCACCAGAAGAACGCCGAAGATGCGGCCATGCACCACACGTTCTTTGACATGCCCAACGGCATGAAGCTGATCATCGACGTGGGAAGCCAGAGAATCCTGCAGGCAAATCCAAAGGCAGCGGAATTCTATGGCTGGTCTCAAGACGAACTGCGGACCATGACCATTGGACAGATCAATACGTTGTCCCGGTTGCAGCTCGAGGAAGAAATGGAAGCGGCGCGAACGGAAAAGCGCAATCATTTTCGGTTTCGGCATCGAGTCTGTTCGGGGGAAGTCCGCGAAGTGCAAGTCTACTCCAGCCCCGGAATCTATCAGGGCCGACAGGTTCTCTTCTCCATCATTCACGACGTGACCGAGGAACACGAAATCCAGCGTCGGCTTCTCCAGCGCGAACGTCTTTAGGCCATCGGCCAGCTGACCGCCAGCCTCTACCACGAGTTCGGCAACCTTCTGGGGATACTGTTTTCCCATGTCCAGCTCATGGAAGAACAGATTCCCGAGGGGGAACCCAAGCAGAAGCTGCAAGCGAAAATGCGCAAACAGCTGGGCCGGGCCCAGCGCCTCATCGACAGCGTCAAGCGGTTTGCCCGCAACGAAGAGGCTGAGCTTCAGGTTTGCCGCATCAGCCCGCTCCTCGACGACCTGCTGGAACTGGAGGCTCCCCAATGCCGGCAGGCCCATGTGGAAGTCGGCTTCGCGTCATCGGAAGCCGATTGGGTGCGGATCGACCAAGCCCTGGTCCAGCAGGTGTTCCTCAACCTCTTCAAGAACGCCTTTGAAGCCGTCCAGACGGTCGATAGGCCCCGCATCATGATCGAGGTGAAGGCGGAAGGGTCCCTGGTGCGGGTCCGG
>JAHFSN010000204.1:3944-4923 GCA_023265735.1 Spirochaetaceae bacterium
CGGTTTGGAAACAATGGCCCCGAGATCAGTCCCCAGGCGAAGAAGAAACTTTTCACGCCGTTCTTCACTACAAAACGAGGAACCCCCCAGGGCGGAACGGGCCTCGGGCTGTCGTTCAGTTCGTCGATTGTCCGGCAACACGGGGGCGAGCTTTTCTTGGAGGATGGGCCGGGAACGGTCTTTCAAGTCCGGTTGCCCCGGCATTCGGACAGAGAGGTTTGGGAACCCGTGAAGGCCTAGGATCTCGCTGCGGCGGTGGAGCCCCGGTGGATGATTTCGGGGGTGATGATGACCCGCCGGGGTTCCTTGTCGGCGCCGTTCATGGCGTACGACAAGAGGTCGATGGCGGCGTGGCCCACGCTGGCGGTCTTGAGGTCCACCGACGTGAACGGTCCACTGGCCGCTAGAATGGTGTTGTCGTGACCCACGATGGAGACGTCTTCGGGAACGCTTAGGCCCAGTTTGCGCACGGCATTGAGGGCCCCGGCGGCCATGATGTCGTTGCAGCCGAAGATGGCGGTAGGCGCCGCTCCCCTCTGGGAAATGAGGCTGAGCACCAAGTCTTCGGCCTGGCCAATGCCCTCTTCGGAGTTGCCTTCGGGGACGATGACCACGTTCTCGTCCGGAGCGGCGGCCCCGGCCTCCTCGAGGCACCGGCTCCACACCTGCCGCTTGGTCTCGTAGCTGTACCCCACGGCGCCCCTGAGGAACAGAATGTCCCGGTGACCTAAGCCCAAGAGGTGCTCCATGACCCGGCGCATGCCCCACTCCTGGTCGACCCCCACGGAGTTGACACCCTCGGCGTCGGCCAGGGAATGGACCATGACCAGGGGAAGAATTCCGGCGATATGTTGGATGAGGCCCGAATGATAATTCTCGGGAGTCGCGTCGTGGAGGATGATGCCGTTCACCTGCCGCGAGACGAGGTTGTGCAGGTAGCGTTCTTCGTTCTCCCGCTGCTTCTCTCGTTGGCAGATGC
>JAHFSN010000205.1 GCA_023265735.1 Spirochaetaceae bacterium
CGATGCTGACCCCGGGAAACAAAGTTTCCCGGATGACGATTTCGCTGGCTACATGAAGGTCGAACTTGTCTCGTAGGAAGATGAGCTTCAGGTTCCTCTTGTCGAGCATCTTCATCAAGAGGACCTTCTTTTGCCGGGCGCCGTTCAGTTTCTCGCGGTCGGCGGGGGCCGTCAGCTTCCGCATGAGCACGTCGAGCTGAACGATGGCGTCGCGCAACTTGTCGGTCTCCTTCGCCTCGGCCTGAATCTGGTCCTCCACCAAGTAGTCTTGGCCAAAACTGACCACCGTGGGAATCCCCGACGGTGACCCGAGGTTCATGACATCGAGCCCCAGCCGCACCTTGGTCAAGCCGCCCTGGATCCCTCCGCCGGAGGCCTTTTGGAAGATCTTCCCATTCACCCGGAAGGTGCAGCCCAACGCCGTCTTGCCAACGTGGACGTCGCCTACGGCCATGACGAGGGCCCGTTCGACAAACCCCACAGAGATGTGCTTCTTGGCCCGGAGAACCGCCTTACCTTCGCCGTGGATACCGTCGGCCACCTGGATGTTGTGGTCCGACGACAGGAGGGCGCCGCCCACCCGGCCCCTGACCTTGAGGTTTCCCGCCATCACGTAGGCGCCGTTCTCCACGGCGCCAGCCACCATCACCTCGCCGGGGAACTTCACATTTCCGGCCTTACCTCCCACCGAGGAAACGGCCACTTGGGTCACGATGGTGAGGGACTCGCCGTCAAGGACCACTTCGCCGCTCTTGAGGGCCTTGAGGTTCTGGAGCCCCGACGGATCCACTTCCACCTCAAAATCCGAACTCACCACGAGGCTTCGGATCTCCATGTCGGACGACGGTATGGGATTCCCCAGGACATCGACCCCGTCGACCTGCCCCTCTTCCGGAGGGCGATAGGTCGCCGCCACTTCCCCGGCCCGGATCATGCTGCGCCGTCGGCCCTGGGCGTCCTGCCTCTGGGCCTGCTGGAAGGTGAGCCGACGCGAGAAATCGTTGCCCGGGGGGATTCCCTCGGCAATGAGGACGTTCTCGACTTTCCCGCTGACCTGGGCCGTCTCGAGGGCGTGGGCCACCTGAGCCTCGTTGATCCCCGACCGAATCTGGGCCGCCACCAGGGCAGCGTCGACCAGGGCGCGGTCGAGGCGGCGGCCCGTCCCTCGCCCTTGGACCAGGGTAAGCCAAGCGGAAAAGTTGTCGTCACTGCGGGTCACCGTGGCCACGGCATCAAGGTGGGGACGAACCCGAATCCTCGTGACGCCTTCGACCTGACCCATTTCCAGCAGTCCGTCGATGAGCGCAATGTACTTGTCGCCTTCCCGCTGGATGTTGGAGAGCAGCTCCAGCGGCGTCTCGTTGCCCCGGGGTGGCGGGATCTTCTTACCCGTGACGTCGAGCCCCTCGGTGCCCGCGCCGTCCTCGGGGGCCTGCCACGAGGCAAACTCCTGGTGGGCATGGACAACGGACGCCTTCTCGATGGCTTCTAAGGGGAGCTTCTCGCGGTCGGGGAGGGTTTGCAGGGCCCGGGCATTCTCCTGGAGGTTCGCCTTGATGGCCGCCAGGTCTTCAGGGGTGAGGAAGGGTGTGGAGACTTGGAAAACGAGGTCCTTTCCTCGGACGGGCGGTTCGCCTTCGGAGAGAAGCAGGTTGCGCTGTTCGGTTTCGGGACCCTTGAGGAAGGTCTCCAGGGTGTCTTTCACCGAATCAAACGAGAAGCCCTTGAGCTGGGCCTCCCGGAGCTTGGTCCCCAAGTCTTTCAAGGAGAACGGGGCTCCGCGACCCATGGGCTTAAAGAGGCTCAGGAAGGCCTTGGACTTGTCTTCGTTGAAGTGGATCTCAAAGTATCCGTCGCGGTCGGTCACCAGCGGATAGGAAACCAGTGGCTGTCGGGTTTGGATAGCCTCGTCGACCAAGCCTTGAATCTCGAACGGACCGAGACCCTGGCGAGAATTGAATCCGTCGTTCACCAGCTGCTGGGTCACGGCCTCGGCCGAGAAGGGTCCAGCGGGAGGATCGCCCGGCGTGAAAGTGAGGTACGCGCTAGTCTTGTCGGGGGAATACGTCACCTCCCAGCGGTGGTCACGGTAGGAGACCAAATCGGCCCAATTGCGTCCGATCCGCAGGAATCCATCGACCCCCGCCACCACCTCGCCCTTCTGACGTTTCAGGTTGGACCCCGTGTAGAAGGCCTGGGTGGCCGCGGTGGGGGCGGCAATGGGTTTGCCTCCGACGTCGACTCCAGGTACCCCCGGGCGAGGCGGCGTGACCACGGCCAGTTTGGTGCCGGCTTCCACGAGGTACATCTTCAAAGGCGTAGGATCGACCAAAACCTTCTGGCGTACCTCACGGTTTTCCACCACGGTCTGGACTTCTTCGTGCTCGGCTCCAAAGAGGCCGCCCTTGGTCTTCACCTTCTTCTGGACTTTTACCTTCTCAACTCGGACGAGGTACACTTCGGGCGGGCCGGCGTCCCGGAAAACCTGGGCGGCCAAGGCCCGCTTTCCCTCGTCGAAGGGGGGAAGTTCCTCCCATTCCCACCGCTCTCCCGTAGGAGGCACGGGGGGCTGCCCTTGGGCCGCCTCAATCTCCGTCTGGGTGGACTTGGATTTTTGGAACGCCTGCACCGCCGAAACCAGCTCGTCGACGTCGATCCCCTGGGTCACCCCTGCTTCGGACAGAATTCGAAGGAGGGCGCCCTCATCGTACTCGAGGTCACCCGTACGGTTCAGGGAAAGCCGGGCACTGAGTCGGAGACTGTCGACGAGCACCTGTATCGTGCCCTTGAAACGGAGACCATTCGCCATGAAATCTCGACCTAGGGTTGGAAGCCGGCCTTGATCGCCTTCACGATCTTGGACTTCAGCAACAAGTTTTCTTTTTTGAGTTGGTTAATCTCGAACTGCTGGGTTTTTACCGTCTCCATGAGGTCCCCCATCGTCAGTGCCCCCGTCTGAAGGAGTTCCTGCAGGTAGGACATCTTGGCTTCAAAATCGACTTCCGCCTCCAAGAGGGCAGTCTGATGCGTTTCTTCCAGGGCCTGCAGATCGAGGGGCCCAATCTCCGTTCTTTCGAACGAGGAAATTTTGTCGGCGATGCGGTAAATCGCCTGCGAAAGGACAGACTGGGGTTTGTAGAGGATGATGGGCAACCGAGACGACAGGGCAATGTCCTGAACGTCGTCCCGGTAGATCACCCCCAGATGTTCGAGGTCGAACCCCAGGTACTCTCGGCAGGACCTTCTGACCTTGGCGGCCTTCTCGACATCCTTGGGATCCTCGAGCATGTTGAAGATCAACCTCGGCTGAAAGTGGGCGGCGGCCTTCTGGTACGACGCCCAGCTGGCCGGGTCCTTTTCCTTCACCTTTTCCAAGAACTTGGGGATGTACAGCTTCTGGAGCGCGGAGCCCCCGGAGACCAGGCGATGGAACTGCACCTCGGCCCAAGACCCCTTGGCAAAGGAGGTGTCCAGAATCCGAAAGACCGCGTTCTTCAAGAAGAAGTACGCATTCAACGTCGCCGTCAGGGTGGGCGTCGTGATGATGATCCCCTGACTCGCCATCAGGAAGAAGTCCACTGTGTTGGTGCTCGTCCCGGCCCCGAGGTCGATGATCAGCACGTCGGTATCGGCCAGGTTCATCAGATTTCGGATGAGGCTGCGCTTCTGCTGGGCCTTCAGGTTCGCCATTCCAGGAATTTCGGAATCCCCAGGGATGAAGCGAAGGTTCTCGACGTCGGTGTCGATGATGATGTTTTCAAAGTCCGTGTTGGGCGAATTGAAGTAGGTTCCGATCCCGAAAGGAATGCCGCGGAGCCCGAGGATGAGGTGGAGGTTAGAACCCCCTAAGTCAAGGTCAGCCAGAACGACCCGACGCCCCGCCTGCGCGAGAGCAATGGCCAAGTTGGCGGCCACCAACGACTTGCCCACGCCCCCTTTTCCGCTCGCGATGGGGATAATCTGCACGCCTGGCCTCCGGGCCCCATTCTAATTCCGCACCTATGCACGGTCAAGGGCGTCGTATATAGTGGCACCATGGAATCAGGCACCAAGAAGAAGCTCGTTATTGGAGGAATCTTGGCAGGGTCGGCAGCGTTAACTCTTTTTGTTGTCGTGTTCTTCTCGCTGGGCCCCTTGGTCTTTGGGGAGAGTCAGGTCCCCTCCGGCGCCACGGCCGAAGACCGCAGTTATGCTCTCAAATTTGAGCAGATCCTGTCGTTCGTGAGCAAGAACTACGTGGACCCCGTGGACCGGCAAAAGCTCTTTGACGGAGCAATGAAGGGTCTGTTCGAGAGCCTCAAAGACCCCTACAGCATTTACCTCAACTCCTCAGAAATGATGAGCTTGAACGACACGACGACCGGCGAATTCGGGGGTGTGGGCCTGTACGTCAACAAGCTCGATCCCACCGAGGCCGAGAAGAGCAAGGACGCCCGGGACAGGTACGTGGAAGTTGTCGCTCCCATTGAAGATACCCCCGCGTGGAAAGCCGGACTCCTGGCCGGAGACTCCATCACCAAGATCGACGGAGAAGACGTCGCGACCCTCACCATGGACGAAGTGCTCAAGCGCCTGAGAGGGCAGCCGGGCAGCGAGGTAAAGGTCACCGTCCTGCGGGGAACCGCCACCCTGCTCGTGTTCACTCTTAAGAGGGAGGTCATCCAGGTCCCCTCGGTGAAGAGCACCTGGATTGGGGACGATGTCGCCTATCTGAGAATTACCCAGTTCACGGCCCATACCACCGAGGCCTTTGACGCGGCCATCACGGAGTTCTCCAAGAAAGGCTTCTCGAGACTGATCGTCGACCTGCGGAACAATCCGGGCGGCCTGCTGGAGGCCGTGGCCAAGGTGGGCGGCAGGTTTTTCAAGGATGGGGTCATCGTCAGCACACGGTCC
>JAHFSN010000206.1 GCA_023265735.1 Spirochaetaceae bacterium
ATCATTAGTCAGGTCTACAGGGATTTAGCTTCCCCGGCCCTAGGCTTTTTCCCTACCAAGAATCCCTATTTTGATCCAAACGTGAAGATGAAGTACGACTATGATCCCGAAAGGGCCAAAAAACTCCTGTCTGAGGCGGGATTTAGGATGTCCAAAGAAGGGAAACTTCTGGATTCGGACGGTCATCCTGTCGAGTTCGATTTCTTGCTTCAGCAAGGGTCGACGACGCTCATGGATTTGAGCAATATCTACGTTGATGAATTGAAGAAAGCTGGAATCACTATGCGCCTTACGGTAGTTGACTTCCAGAAATGGGTTTCCAAGGTTTCCGAGACATACGACTGGGACTTCACTTTGGCGCTCTTTGGGTCGGAAGACTTTCCAATCGACGGCATCAATGTTTGGGTTTCCGACGGAGATCTGCATTTTTGGTACCCCAATCAAAATAAACCGGCCACAGATTGGGAAGCCCATGTGGACGATTTGTACCATCAAGGTTATGTGACAAGGGATCCTTCGAAGGCTGCCAAGATCTGGTCCGATTACCAGCAGACTCTGTTGGATAACGTTCCGATGTTCTACGTTGTCCACAGATATGGTTTCTTAGCTGTTCTAAATAAGTGGGGAAATGTTCGGGTTGATCAGATCGGCGCCCCCAACCTGAGCTATCTCTATCTGAAGGACTAGGACTTGACCACGAGAACTCCTTCTGAGCGCTCATCATCCTGGCTTGCCAGGCATCCCCTGACGGTCTTTCTTGGCAGTCGGCTCGTTACGATGATGGCGATGCTCTTCGTTCTTGGATTTGGAGTCTTTGGTCTCATGAGCCTCGCTCCTGGGGATATTGTCGATGAGTACGTCAAAGGCCAAATGTTTGCAGTAGAGGGGGAGAATAAGCTAACTCACTACTGGACGCCCGAACAGATCGCCGCGGCAAAGCACGACCTCTGGCTGGATCGCCCTTTCTTCATTCAATACGGTCATTGGCTGCATCAAGTCTTTGTAGAACACGACTTGGGCCGGTCGCTGATCAGCAAGGCCCCGGTGCTTTTTCTGGTGTCCTCGCGCATGATCAATTCCATTGTCCTCAACTTGATTTCGCTGGTGTTTCTCACCACCGCGTCGTTTGCCTTGGGAATCTGGCTATCTTCTAAGGCAGGGACGAAAACCGATGTGGCGGCGGCTTTTATCAGCCTGTTCCTTAACGCCTTCCCGGGAATTCTCCTTCTTCTTCTCCTTCAGATGTTTGCCGCGGGAACGGGATGGTTTCCTGTGACCGCCTATCCGACCGACGCCTACGAGGGTAATCCGGTCGGGTTTGGTTTCTCCTACCTCTACCACATCTTCCTTCCCCTCCTGGGGGCCTTTCTGGGGGGCGTGGGCGGGTCCCTGCGGCTGATCCGCGCCACCATGCTCGACCAGCTGGGGCAGCCCTACATTACGGCGCTCCGATCCCGGGGGGTCGACGAGGGACGGATCCGGCTTCACCACGCCTTCCGCAACACCATGAACCCCTTCATCACCGGCAGTTCCAATCTGCTGGCCGATCTCTTTTCGGGGTCGCTGATCCTGGAGATCATCTTCTCGTACCCCGGCATTGGCCGTCTCATGTACGACGCTGTTCTCCACAAAGACATCAATCTGGTGATGACGAACATCATGTTCATCAGCGCCCTCCTGCTCGTCGGGATGCTGCTCTCGGATTTGGCGCTGGCCCTCGTGGATCCCCGGGTGAGGTTTCAGAAATCATGAATTCCCTGTGGCGAAGGCTGTTTCGGAGACCCCTGGCGTGGGGCTCCCTCGTCGTCCTTGTCATCCTGTACCTTGCCATGTCCCTCTGTGAGTTTTTGGCCCCCTACGATCCCAACCATCTGTTCGAGGGACATTCTGACCTGCCGCCCAACCTGATCTGGTATTCCCCACAAGAAGGTTTGGGACCCCAGGTTCAGACCGTGGCCCTCGTCAACGGAGTCACCCGAGAATATGTGCGGGTGAGGGGGGAGTATACCCCCGTGAAATTCTTCGTCCCCACCGACCCGGTGAAACTCTGGGGAGTGATCCCCTTGCCGTTTCACCTCTTTGGCACCGACTACGGCCGTGATCCCGCTGGCAAGGCCCAGCCCGTGTTCGTCATGGGCACCGACAACCTGGGCCGAGACGTGTTCAGCCGCATCCTCTACGGATCGCGGATATCTCTGACGATCGGTTTTGTCGGCGTGTTCATCTCCCTGGGGCTAGCCCTGATCTTCGGAGGCCTCGCCGGCTACTACGGCGGGATCTGGGACTGGATCATCATGCGTCTGTGCGAGTTCATCATCCTCATCCCCGGCCTCTACCTGATCCTTTTCCTTCGGTCCATCCTCAGCGACCACATGGACACCGGTCAGTCCTACATGCTCATCACGGTGATCCTGTCCTTCGTCGGCTGGCCCGGCACGGCGCGGATGATCCGGGGCATGGTCCACGCCGTAAAACGCCAGGACTTTGTGTCCAACGCCCAGCTGGAATCCATGCCTAGCCTGGTCATCCTGTTCCGCCACATCGTGCCTCAGATGTCGTCCATCCTCATCCTCTCGGTGACCCTCGGGGTACCGGGGTTCATTTTGGGTGAGACAGCCCTGTCGTACCTGGGGCTAGGCATCGTCGACCCCGCCGTCAGCTGGGGATCGATGATCAACCGCGATGCGACCTCCGTCTCGAACCTACTTTCGTTCCCCTGGCTCTTCGCCCCCGGAATTTTCCTGGTGATCGTGACCCTCGCTTTCAACTTCCTCGGGGAGCTTTTGAGGGACTGGGCCGACCCCAACTGGAAGGAGACCGCATGAGCACGGTGCTTTCGGTCGAAGACCTTCGGGTGACCTTTGTGTCTCAGAAGCCGCCGGTCCAGGCGGTTCGTGGGGTCTCGTTTCATTTGGAGACCGGCGAGTGCCTGGGCATCGTGGGAGAGTCGGGTTCGGGCAAGAGCGTGACCGCTTGGGCTTCGGCGGGGCTGCTGGGTGCCGACGCCCTCCGGGAGGGAAAGATCGTCCTCGAGGGCCAGGATTGGGCGGAACTGAACCCCGAACAGCGCCGGTCCCTCCGGGGAACCCGGGTGGCCATGATTTTCCAGGAGCCGAGCCGGTCCTTCGATCCCATCGTCACCCTCGAGAAGACGTTTTGGGAAACCCTCAGGGTCCACCGGCCCGAAACGACCCGGGAAGAGGCCCGGACCCGGGCGACAGCCCTGCTGAACGAAGTACACATTGCCGATGCCGAGTCCCGGCTGGGCAGCTTTCCGCACCAGTTTTCGGGAGGCATGCTCCAGCGCGTCATGATCGCCCTGGCCCTGGCCAACGATCCCCAGGTGCTTCTCTGCGACGAACCGACCACGGCCCTGGATGTGACCATCCAGGCTCAGATTCTGGCGCTCCTGAATGAACTCAGGCGCCGCCGAGGACTGTCCATGGTCTTCATCAGCCACGATCTCGAGACCGTAGCCCAGGTCGCCGATAGAATTTTGGTGTTCTACGGGGGTCTGATCCTCGAGGAGGCTCCGACGGATGTCCTCTTGAGCCGGCCGCGTCAGCCCTACACCCGCGGGCTCTGGGATTCCCGGGTCAAACGGGGATCCCACTATTCGACCACGCCCCTGACCCTCATCGGCGGTTCTCCCCCGGACCCCCAGAGGCCGGAA
Source organism: Spirochaetaceae bacterium (assembly GCA_023265735.1). Classification (GTDB taxonomy): domain Bacteria; phylum Spirochaetota; class Spirochaetia; order JABEVK01; family JABEVK01; genus JAIFLN01. The sequence goes on from JAHFSN010000206.1 coordinate 3,674, forward strand.
CCGGGCTGTCCCTTCGCGCCCCGGTGCCCCCGAAGCCAGGACCGCTGCCAAACCGAGCTTCCGCCCCTCGAAGGCGCCGTGGGCCGGAGGCATCGCTGCTGGTTTCCCCTGGAGGAGCCATGAACGAGCTCCTCGAGGTCACGAACCTGACCAAGTCCTTCCAGCTCCACGCGGGGCTCTTTGCCCAGGCCGACCAGCGGGTCTACGCCCTAGGCGGGGTGGATCTGACCCTGCGGACCGGAGAAACCTACGGTCTGGTCGGGGAGTCGGGGTCGGGGAAGACCACCCTGGCCCGCACCTTAGTCCAGCTCGAGGCCCACGAAAGAGGAACCATCCGCTACCTTTCCTCCGATGGGTCGGCCTGGGAGGTCAGACGAGGCGACCGACGAAACCTGGAACGGTACAGGCAGGAGGTCCGGTACGTCTTCCAGGATCCCTCGTCGTCGCTGGACCCCCGGATGACCGTGGGTGATCTCCTCACCATCGGTGCCCGGCAACGGACCCGGGGCAAGGATCGAGCCGGTCTGGTCGCCCGGGCCAGGGAGGGACTGGACCATGTGGGACTCAGGGCCAGCGACTGGGACCGAAGGCCCTCGGAGTTTTCGGGCGGCCAAAGGCAGCGAATCGCCCTGGCCCGGGCCCTGGTGACGCGGCCGCGTCTCCTGATCTGCGACGAGGTGGTCAGCGCCCTCGACGTTTCGGTTCGGGGGCAGATCCTGGAGCTCCTCCTTGACCTGAAGAACCGGTTCGGCCTGAGCATGGTCTTCATCGCCCACGACCTCGACGTGGTGGCCTACATGGCCGACAGGGTGGGCGTCCTCTACGGCGGCCGGATGATGGAAGAGGCTCCGTCGCGTCTCTTGGTCGAGAAGCCCCTCCACCCCTATACCAAGCTGCTCTTCGATTCGGCCCCAGGGGCGGGAATCCGGAGCAGGGAGACTTCGGCCCAGAAGCTGACCCCCACCAGGGCCCTCACGGGCTGTCCCTTTGCTCCCCGCTGTCCGCTGGTCATCGACAGGTGCCGCACGGAGATTCCGCTGCCCCGGGCCGTTGGGCCGCAATCCGGCCGCCTGGTGGCTTGTCACAGAGTCGAGGCCGAATGACCGACGTCCCCTACGAGTGGCACAGGGGGGGACGCCGTCTCTCCCTGAGGGTCCTCCCCACGGGGGAGCTCCGAGTCACGTCCCCCTGGTTTGTGCCCCGGCTTCTGGTGGA
>JAHFSN010000207.1 GCA_023265735.1 Spirochaetaceae bacterium
CCCGAGGCCTTCCATGACGAGTACGTGGGGGCTCCGGGTTCGTTTCGCCGGGTGGTAGAAAACATCGGGCGGCTGCGCCGGCACGGCATCAAGGTGGGCGTGAAGACCACCGTCTGCCGGTCCACGTACCCCTACTTCTACGACCTGATTCAGGTGGCCAAGGACCTGGGCTCGGGCCTGGTCTACGCCTGCGATCTCATTGCCTCGGGCCGGGCCGTCCCCGAACGGGAACAGAGGATCACCAACGCCCAGTGGCTCGAGATCGCCGACTTCATCGTCGACGACGTGCTCCGCACCCCCGAGGGGGGCCTCGAATACGACATCGGAGCCATCCCGTCCCTGGCGGTGGTGATCCTGCGGCTTCTGCAGCACCGAGGGGTCGACACCGAAAAGGGGCAGGCCCGGCTGCGCATCAAGAGCGCGTGTCCGGTGGGTCGGGGCCTGATGGGGATCAACTCCGAGGGCGCCGTGCTCCCGTGCAGTTTCGTCCAGGAGTACAACGTCGGCAATATCCGGCAGCTGGGCGTCACGGGGGCCGTGGAAAAGCTGTTCGCCCTGGGCGAGGCCCCGGTGGGCGGTCGATGCGGCTCGTGCCCGTCGGTCAGCCTGTGCCGAGGCTGCCGGGTGAAGGCTTTCCACTCCTGCGGTGATGTCTTGGGCGAGGACCCCTCCTGTCTGCTGGTCCGCACCTCGTCCCCCCAGGCTTGAGGAGAGGTTTCTTCTGGCCGATACAGGAAATACCATGAAAACACCAAAATTGTTCTGCGGGACCGTACTGGTCCTCGGCTTTCTCCTGGCCAGCGGCCCCGTCTTTGCCGCCGGCGCCGCGAAATACCCGGCCTACGCCCACGCCCTGGCCGACCTTCGGGCGGCCAAGTCTCTCCTGGAGAAGGGAGGCGTCACCGAAAGCGCCGGGGAAAAGAAGGCCCTTCGCGAGATCAACCTCACCATCGATGACCTGCGCAAGGCCACCCTTGACGGAAGCAGCGCCCCGGAGGCCCCCGACGCCACGGTGCAGAAAGCCAACCGTCTCGGCTCGGCCCTCCACCTTCTGGCCAAGGCGGAGAAGGACATTCGCGTTCAGAAGGGAGAACCTTCGGTGGGCTTCAAGTCACGGACCGAACAGCATCTTAAGAAGGCCTACCGCTTGGTGGAAGAACTGAAGCACTCGAAGTGACCATCCGTCAGGCAATCGAGGGATTTTCGAGGAAAGGGAGGGTCAGGCCTTGAGGCCCAGCCCCCTCAAGACACTGTCGAGGACCCGAAGAAGAAGGGGCTCGCGATCGTCCTGGAGAAACTGAGCCACCAGCTTGGGGTGATGAAATGCCATGAGGGCCTCGGTCAGCACCTGGGCCATGGCCTCTGCGTCTCCCTCCCCTAACCCCCTCGCCGCCCGGGCTTCGTTGAAGAGCCCCACGAGCTGCCTGTGCAAATTCTCCATGTGCCTGGCAGCAAAGGGCTTTTGAACCGCCGTAGAAAGATCAAACGCCTTGTAGAGCTCGGGGTCGTGAAGAACCTTGGCAACCTTGGCCCGATGGAGGGCCAGACACCACGCCTCAATCTTCTCTAGGGGCTCGACGGGCTGACGGCACACTGACTCGAGGTGGGCTTCGATCTCTCGAAGCCAGCGTTCCGAGACGGCGTCGAAAAGAGCCGTCTTGTCCTTGAAGTGGGCATAGAGGGCCGCGTGGCTGAGTCCCAGTTCCCGGGCGATGTCGGTGAGACGAACCTTGGCAAAACCGATTTGGCGCATCTTGCCCATGGTGGTGTCAATGGCTTTCTCGGTGATCTCGGCGGCGGACAACCCCGTTCTTGGCATGGTTTCATTCTAAGAAAGGCCCCCCAAAAGTCAACCAGAACTTACCACATCGCAAATATGTAACTTACATACTTGCATTCTTGTAACTTACATATTATCCTGTTTGTAACAGGAGACCTTCCATGACCAGTGTTCCGAATTACTTGCTTCCCGGCACCTCAATCCGTCTCAACCGTCTCGGCTACGGCGCCATGCAACTGGCGGGGCCCCACGTTTTTGGTCCGCCCAAGAACGTCGATGCGGCCGTTGCCGTCCTTCGCGAGGCCGTCGAGTCCGGGGTGAATCACATCGATACCAGCGACTTCTACGGCCCCTACGTGACGAACCAGATCATCAGGAAGGCCCTTCATCCCTACCCCGCCGGCTTGACCATCGTCACCAAAGTCGGCGCCCTCCGCGGTCCCGACGGCTCGTGGAACGCGGCCCTGGGGAAACAGGATTTGATCGACGCGGTCCACAGCAACCTGAAGAACCTTGGCGTCGAGGCCCTCGATGTCGTCAATCTTCGGGTCGGCCCCCCGGTCACGGAAGAAGGCGGTTCCATCGCCGAGCCGTTCTCGGTCTTGGCGGACCTGAAGCGCCAGGGGCTGATCCGTCATTTGGGTCTCAGCACCGTGAGTCAGGCGCAGGTGGACGAATGCGAAAGGATTGCGCCCGTTGTCTGCGTACAGAATCTGTACAACCTCGCCCATCGAAACGACGACGCCTTGATCAAGACCCTTGCCGCCCGGGGAATCGCCTACGTTCCGTACTTCCCCCTCGGCGGTTTCACGCCGCTCCAGTCATCGATTCTGACTTCCATCGCAGCCGCTTTGGAACGCACCCCGATGCAAGTGGCCCTCGCTTGGCTGCTCCAGCGCTCGCCCAACATTCTGCTGATCCCGGGCACGGGGTCGGTGGAGCACCTTCGAGAGAATCTCAAGGCAGCCGACGTTCAGCTTGATCCCGAAATGGTGACAAAGCTCGATTCCATCGGCGCGGCGTAGGAAAGGGGTGAGGAAACCCTCTAGGTTTTGGCGGCCTGCCAGCGGTCCAGGAGCTCGTCCGGTGCCAGCCGGGCGAGAGCCTCGGTGCCGCCAGCCCCGACCTCCATCTTGCGGAACCGAGCCTCGAATTTGGCGTTGCCGTGGATCAGCTCTTCCTCGGCTTCCAGTCCCAGCTGCCGGCCTAGGGAGACCATGGCGAACAGCAGGTCGCCGTATTCTTCGGCCAGCCGCTTTCGGTCGCCCGAGACCCGTTCGGCCTCCAGCTCCCCCAGTTCCTCCCTCACCTTGGCCCAGGCGGACTCTTCATCGGGCCAGGCAAATCCGGTCTTAGCCGCCCGGTTCTGGAGCGCTTGGGCCCGGGCCAGGGCCGGGAGGGACCGGCTCACCTTGTCGAGGACCGACTTCGCCTGATCCTTCCCGGAGGCGGCCTTTTCCTGGGCCTTGATGACCTCCCACTGGGCCAGAACGGCGTCGGAAGTCTCGGCCACCGACGTGCCGAACACGTGGGGATGACGTCGGACCATCTTCTCGCTGATGGCCCGGACCACATCGTCGATGGTGAAATTTCCCGCTTCGCTGGCGATCTGGGCGTGGAACACCACCTGAAGGAGCACGTCGCCGAGCTCCTCGGCGAGGTGGGACATGTCGCCGGATCGCGACGCCTCCACCACCTCGACGGACTCCTCGAGGAGGTACTTCAGGAGCGATTCATGGGTTTGCTCGCGGTCCCAGGGGCAGCCGTCGAGGGCCCTGAGCCGGGCCAGAATTTCAACGAGGCCGTCAAAGCCGGGGGGAAGGGTGGTGGGATCGGTCATGGTGGTCCCACTCTAGCATGTCGTCCCATCCCTTTCTCAATCGCAGAGGATATCCTGCTGGATGATGCGTTGGGGCGCCAAGTGGAGCATCTCGGTGTTCGGGTTCGAGAAGAAGACGGTCTCCCAGGGGTTCTTCTCGATGAACTGGGCTTGGATGGTCCCGAATAGCGGGAGCGACCGGTCGACCCGGTACGCCTGGGCCTCGTAGATGGTGTAGTTCCAATCCACCTGCCGTTCAAACGAAAAGCTGGCCCGGTGGTCCAGGGCGAACACGCAGCGGCGGTCGCGGCTGAGGTTGTGGTACTTGAACGACCCCTTCTCGGTGATCAGAAAAATGTCGTCGTCGGTACTGCTGAGGAAGGCCATTACCGTGGTGTGCGGACGATCCACCGACCGGGTCACCAGAACCCCCAGCTTGTTGGACTTCTCGCCTTCATCGGCCAAGGCCACCCGGGTCAGCGGAGTTTCCGGAATCGGCGCCGGGGATCGAGGGTCGGCCGGGTGCTGGTAGCCCGGAGCCGAGAACCGGGTGACCACCCGGCCTCCAAAGAACAGCTCGTAGTCCAGGGGCGCCACCACGGCCACGTTTCCTTTCACCGAAACGACGGTTCCCTTATAGGACGAGCGGTAGACCCGCAGCTCGATCGAATAGATCTCCGAGCCGACCCGGTCGTCGAGGTGCACGGTGACAGCTTCGCCGACGATGAAGGGATTTCTTTTCGGGAACGAGAGTTTCAGGCCATCGTCGTCCTTGAGGGTGACCGCGGCGACGGCGGCCACCGTTCGGCCCCCCTTGTACCCGGTGCAGATCCCCACGGTCTGACGGGGCAGAAATTTCAAGAGCTCTCCCATGGTCACCTCAACCCACATCTAGAATTTTCATGTGATAGTTATTGGGGTTATTGAGAAAGTAGTTGACCCGATAGTCGGTGGGGGTGCACCCGGAGTAGGCCTTGAAGTTACGGCTGAAATGGTACTGGCTCGAGAAGCCGAGCTTCCAGCTGATCTCCTTCACCGAAAGGTCGGAGTTGAGGAGAAGGCTGGTGGCCGTCTCCATCTTGAGGTTGTTCAGGTAACGCATGGGGGTCATGTTCATGTGGCGCTTGAAGAGGCGGATAAGGTATTCCTCGGTGATCTTCAGCTGGTCGCAGACGTCTTTCAACGAGATCTGGGAGAACATGTGGTTCTGGAGGATGCCCAGGGCCTGCTCCACGTGGAGGTTGAAGCCTTCCTCGGGACTGTCCGACTCGACGAAGGAGCTTTCACC
>JAHFSN010000208.1 GCA_023265735.1 Spirochaetaceae bacterium
ATCAAGAAAAAGGAAACCCCTCTTCTGAACGCCATTCCCCTGGGGGACGCGGCGAAGAACACCAAGCACTACTACTGGGACGACGTCCGGCAGATCCGCCAGACGGTTCTCACCGCCGGATACACCTCCGGGGGCGGTAGTCTGCAGGTCGCCTCGACCGCCGGAATGGTGGTCAACATGCTCCTGGCCACGAACGGCAAGGTCTACAAGGCCACCTCGATCACCGACAACACCCACGTGGCTGTGTCGGTTGCCGACGGTGGTGCCGACGCCAACCAGGCCAATGGGTCCGTGGTTCTCTTCCTGGGTACCGCGTCCAAGGAAGGCAAGGACTACGAGGACCGGGACTATACCACCGAGGTGGAACGCTACAACGTCACCCAGATCCTCGACGACTACGTCCGGATCACCGGTACCGAACAGTCGATCACCCGGGAAGTTCAGGATGGTGACATCATCCTGAAGCAGATTGAGAAGAAGCTGGAGCGGCTCTACCTCATGTTGGGCCGGTCCATCTGGAACAACCCCCGGGTGGTGCCTTCCGACAACAACACTCCCCGCATCCTTGGAAGCGTGGACTGGTTCATTCGTCAGAATGGCTACGTTCCCGCGTCCGCCACGTTCAACGTGGGCAACTTCGACGCCTTCTTGCTCCAGCTGGACAAGAGCGGGGCGAACCTGGGCGAACTGTGGATGAATCCCGCCACGCTGACCTACTTCAGTGACCTCCAGAGCAGTCAGGTTCAGATGCAGCGCAGCGACACCGACCGGGGAACCTACGCGGTTCGGTACAACAGCCGCTATGGTCATCACCTGGACCTGAAGACCGACATGCAGACCCCTGTGGGCGGGATCTACGCGTTCCGCACCGCCGACGTGAAGCTCTGCCCCCTCATGGGTCGGCAGTTCCAGGTCAAGGAGCTGGCCAAGACCGGCGACGCTGACAAGCGGCTGCTGGTCGGAGAGTACACCCTTGAAGTCCGCAATTCGGCCATCTCGGGGATCTTCACCCCGTCCTAACCCATGACCCCCGGGGAGTTATCCCCGGGAACCTTTCCTAGGAGGAAGTGCATGAAACTGACCATCAATCCCCGCCAGGACAAGATCGTGGGCGGGCAGATCTTTACGGCCGACGACAAGGGCGAAGTCGAGATTCCCGACGAGCTGGCGAAGGCCGAAGGGTTGCTCAAGGATCAGGCCAAAGAACAGGCCGATCCGGAGCGTGAAGCCCTGGTGGACGAGGCGTCGGAGATCCAGATTCTTGACCCCAAAACCGGCAAGCCGATTGCGCCCAGCGTTTTGAAACGGTGGGACATCGAGCGGCTCAAGAGCGCCATCGAAGCCCGAAAGGTCGAGCTGGCCAAACTTCCCGTCGAGAGGGCGGGAGGCGCGAACAACGAGCAAAGCCAGCGGTCTGCGAGTCCGCCCAACCCTCAGCAGTAAACTGGGGCCCTTCGGGGCCCCTTTTCGAGGATATCGATGACAAACGAAACGGAAATGGCCAACTTCGCCCTGACGGCCCTGAGCAAGGGATCTCTCAACAGCATCAACGACCCGGGGAAAGCAGGGCAGCTTTGCGCGACCAACCTCAAGTCGGCCGTCAGGCAGGTTCTGACCGACAACCTGTACCAGGCTTGCATCGTCCGGGAGACCGTATACCCGAACGGCACGCCGTTGCCCGGGTGGCTTTTTCGGTATGACCGTCCGACGGACATGGTCAAGCGCGTCAACTTCATGGACTCAGAGGGGGCCACTGTTTCGGAATGGTCGGCGAGGGGCAACTCCATTTTTGTGAACGTTTCGCCCCTCATCCTGGAGTACGTTCGATATCCCACCAGCATCGGCGACCTGCCTGAACTAGTCGCTCAGGCCGCTGGGTTCACTCTGGCGTTCCTCGTAGGCCCGGGCCTCGACGTAGAAAACGACATCCTGTCCCGTGTCGCGGTGCAGAAGAACCAGGCCGTTTCAGCGGCTCTCCTCGAAGACGAGCGTGAGTCTGGCCCACCCGAGTACCCCGACCTCTGGGGAAAACCGAGGTACCTGTAGTGCCTCGGTCTACCATCATCCGCCAAAATACCCTCGAGGCTGGTGCTCTTGGGGCTGTCGAACAGAATCGGCCCAGCTCGCAGCGGTACGCTTCCGGACTGTAAGTGGCTGAGGGGTGCATCCCCCTCCACGGCTGTCTTGGTCCGGCCCCCGGTCACGGGGTGCCGTCGCCGTTCAACTACCGGGCCCAGCGAATGTCCCCGCCGGACCAGTTCTACTACTTGCGAAACTCTCAAATCATCGACCAGACCAGCCAACTTCAGTCCGCCCCGATCAGCGACCTGGGCCCGGCTGCCACCGTCCTTTTGACGGACAAGGTGAAGTCCGGCCTGGCCGCAGGTAACTACGCAGCCAGACCTGCGTCCGGTGGAGACGCCGGAAACGGCAAATGGATCGGTCCATACGCTGGGGGTACGGTGCCCTTTTGGTACCACCTCGGCGCCGACAACGTTCAGAACGCCGACGGCTTCCCGTATCTGAGGGCCTTCCCGTTCGTGAACGCTGGTGGCGAGACGGAGTACGGGATTCTGTGCCGCAAGACCGTCACCTTTCGGGACGTCTACGGGACACAGTACCGGGAGTGGGTCTTCTCTGACGGAGCCGTTGCAACGTCACTGGTTTTCGGCCGGGGTTCCCTCAAGTCGACCTCCCGCACGAGGAAGAACACCTACCAGGACTACTTCGTTGAAATCACCGCCTCCATCACCATTGAGCCCGTCGTCTTCTGGGCGCCCAAGGGCTGGCTGCAGTTCCCTTCGGCCGACCTGACGATTGTTGGAAAGGCAGCGATGTTCCGAGGAGCGCCTTCCCTGGCCCAATACTCCTATTCGAGGACCGTCAACCACCATGGCGACCTGGGCGGCGTCTACGATTCTGACGTGTCCGTGGCCGTCGACACGAACAACGACAGTCCCAGCGTCGAAAGTATCCTCGACTATACCGTCTTGAGCTGGGGCGTCCCTCCGGTGCCGGTCGATGACACGACGATGCCCGGGAAAGATGCACCATGGACGGCCAGTACTTCCGCCGAAGTCGCGGCGAAGTCCTTTTTCTTCATGACGACCCGAACGGCCGTGATCGGCGCCAGGCGTTTCGGAAAGGCCATGTACACGGACACGGCCGCCGCCACCATCAAGGATGATCGAAACGTCGGCATTGGGGCCACCCAAGTGAACCACGGGGCCACCCGATCAATCGGCACTTTGGCGACGGACGCCTACTTCCTGACGCTCGAGTCGGGGGTTCCGGAGTGGTGGGAGCCCACCTACCAGGGCGTGATTGTCGGGACGGCCGTTGCCGAACATGTGCTTTCGGCGGAGCAGATCAACCCCGGGGTTTCGGGCGGCGCATCCACTCGAAAAATCTCCTCGGTGGGGACCCCCCTGTTCTGCGACGACCGGCGGGCCATCTCGTGCCAGCTGGGGGGCGCCGCGTTCTTTTGCGCCCATCGCGGTATCGCCACGCTGACTTTCAGCCAGGAAAGGCAGATGTATCTGCCCAACCTGGTGGACTTCGTGACTATGGGATACGGCCAGCCCTTGAGCGTGGCGGCCAGCCGGTCGTTAGGCGTCATCGTCGCCGTCACGGCAACGATCATCGTCTGGATGAACCCCCAAACCGGGGGAATCACCACGGCGAGAATTCCCACACAGACGAACCCGGCCGACGGCAAGACCTACACGCTGTATGGGGTCGACACGGTGGACGGGGAGCCCCTTTTTGTCTGGATCAACACCGAGGGCACCGTCACCTACCTGGAAAGCCGCCTGTCTGCCTCCGCCCGGGGAAGGGCATTCTTCCGTACCAGCCGATTCGGGGCCTTTGCCGGGAAATCACCCTCCATCACCGGTCTATGGCTGACGCTCAACAACACCCGCGGGGGAAGGGCCAGAGTTGCGGCCCCGAGGTACAACGGAGTCGAGCAGCCCTGGCAGGAATTGCGGTTCACCCAGGTCGAGTACGGCGATAAGGATTCAGCCGACAGCGACAACCCGACGGGATTCTCAGGGGTCATGGACATGAGCAGCGTCGTCACCGACGTGGTCGGGGGTGAGAACGAGGGCAAGGCCATCGAGATCGAGTTCCTGGACAACGAACCGTTTGAACTGGTGGCCGTGACTGTGGCCGTGAAGGAGGAGGGCTGATGGACCCCGCAACCATGCTTCTCGTCGCGTCTGCAGGGGTTTCCGCAGCGTCGACGGTCTACAATTTCTTCGCCGGTCAGGGCCGGATCGACAATGCCAACGCGGCCCTGCAAAGACAGAAGAAGCAGCTTGAAGAGCAGACCGCCCACGCCAGGGAACTCCTGGCCCAGCAGACCGTCCAGGCCCGCAAGGACGCTGTGGCGTCGACGGCCCAGACAACGGCCGGAGAGGCCCAGGCGGGAATTCTCGGGCCGATGAACGACATCATCACCCAGGACACCTCGACCAAGCTCAACGACCAGATTGACCAGAAGGTCAAAGAGGCCAACTACCAGATCGACCTGCAGTATTCCCAGGGCATGGACCAGATCAAGTCGGGGTTCAACGACGTCACCGACCAGGCCAATCAGTTCGGGGTCAACTTTCTGACAGGGATGCTGGGGGTGGGGCTGACAGGGGCGGGCGCCATCATCAAAGGCTTCAACGCCGACCAGCCCGCGAACGGCTCTCTGGTTCCGAACAGTTCCATGGAACCCGACGCCTACAACAAGGCCGCCGACGCTTACAACAAGAGAATGCTTTCGGGGAGCCGGAACGCTTGGTGGTAAGGCCTCAGCGGGCCAGGGCCTGCAGATCCGCTTTGTAGGCGGACCATGTGGTGTAGGGCTTCCAACCGCCCACGTTGGCGTAGATCA
>JAHFSN010000209.1 GCA_023265735.1 Spirochaetaceae bacterium
CCAGACCGTCCGGGTGGTGGGGCTCGACGGTATCCAGCCTTCGGCCCAGACCATCGCCGACCGTTCTTACGGACTTCCCCGGCAGCTATGGCTGGTGGCCACCCGCCAGTCCCTCACCGGGCTTCCGGCGGCCCGGTCTCTCATCCGCTTCCTCTACGACCGCGACACCACTTTGACGTCTCAGGCGGGCCTTGTTCCCCTGACGGACCAGGAGAGGCAAGCCGTCCAGAATACCTTGAATGAACTGCGAGTCCCCTGAAGGAGGTCCCCATGGCGTACGGAAAGATCCTTGTCGTTGAAGACAATCCCGACATTCTGGAACTGGTGGCCTACAACCTGGAAGCCCAGGGCTACGAGGTGACCCGGGCGATGACGGGCGAAAACGGGCTTTCCCAGGCCGCCCGGGTGGGACCCGACCTCGTCATCCTCGACGTCATGCTCCCGGGGATCAACGGGCTGGACGTTTGCCGCAAGCTCAAGCAGAATGAGGCGACGAGGTCCCTGCCAGTGATCCTGCTCACGGCCAAGAGTGAGGACGCGGATATCATCAGCGGCTTGGAACTGGGTGCCGATGACTACATCACCAAACCCTTTTCCCCCAAGGTGCTGATTGCCCGGGTCCGGGCGTTGCTCCGCCGGGTGTCAGAGGATAAGGTGCCCGATGCGAACCTGATCCTCCAGGTCCACGGGATCACCATGGATACCGTGCGCCACGAGGTCACCGTCGAGGGCCAGGAGGTTGCTGTGTCCGCCACCGAGTTTGCCATCCTCAAGCACTTCATGACCAACCCCGGCTGGGTCTTCAGCCGCAATCAGATCATCGACGCCGTCCGCGGCGGGAACTATCCCGTGACCGAGAGGTCGGTTGATGTGCAGATCCTGGGGCTTCGCAAGAAACTCGGTCCCCAGGGCCAGCATATCGAGACCGTCCGGGGGGTGGGTTACCGGCTGCGGAGCGTCCATTGAACCGAACCAGCTTTCTGCTGAAGTTCCTCTCGGCGTTGGCCGTGCTGCTCCTGGTCACCCAGACCATCCTCCTGATCTTCTTCACCCAGCGGATACGCCACGACCTGCAGGAGGTGACGCTCACCAGCCTGCGGACGGCCGCTCAACTCCTCAAGGAATGGGCCCGGCCCGACCTCGTGGCCCTGTTCCGGGGTGAACCTCGGGAGATCCTGGGGCGGGTCTCCAACAGGGCCGGCTACCGGATCAGCCTGGTGGACGCCCAGGGCACCCTTCTGCAGGACACCCACCTGACCCCCGGCGTCTTCCACGACGATGGAGGGACAGAGCTCGACCAAGCCCGCCAGACCGGCGAAGGCTGGAGTTCCGGCTACTCGAAGGTCCTCGACAAACCCCTGCTCACCTACGCCTTGGCCTTTCACGAGGATGGCCCCCTGTTGGGCTACATCCGCATGTCGACGCCCATCGATGGTCTCAACTCGACCCTGGGCGGACTGTTCATCTTCTTCCTGACCGTCAGCTTCGGCGCCATGAGCATCGTTTTTCTCATGGCGTGGCTCTACAGCCGCAATTTCAGCCGCAGCATGGGCATCCTGATCCGCAACGCCGGCGCCTTTGCCCGGGGGGAGGTCTACGAGAAGGTTTACGTCGACCGCCCCCGGGAACTTCGGCTCCTGTCGCTGGGCCTCAACAAGCTCTACGATCAGCTCGAGGATAGGATAGCCGTGGTCAACAGCCAGAGGGACGAGCTAGCGGCCATCCTCTCGGGCATGGTGGAGGCCCTCATCGTCTTGGACAACCAGCTCAAGATCAAGACGATGAACCCCGCGGCCCGCCGCCTTTTCCCCTTCGACAGGGACCCCGTGGGCGTCAGCCTCATTGAGGTCTGCCGCCACTCGTCCCTCGACGAGTTCGCCCGCCGCCTCCTCGGCGAAGACCTCGAGTCGCCCCGGACCGAGATCGTCCTAAGGGACCTCCAGACCACCCTCCAGCTCCAGGGAGCCGCCCTCAAGAACGAGTTAGGCCGGCGCTGGGGTGTCGTCTTGGTCATGATCGACATCACCACCCTCAAGCGGCTGGAGGGGATGCGGCGGGACTTTGTCTCCAACGTCAGCCACGAGCTCAAGACCCCCATCACCAACATCCTGGGGTACGTGGAGACCCTGAACGACGGCGCCATCGATGATCCCGGCCGGGCCCGGCCCTTCCTCGAAACCATCCACCGCCACGCCGACCGCCTCAACATGATCATCGACGACCTCCTCATCCTCACGCGGCTGGAGAACAGCCCTCCCCAGGACGGAGAACGAAGATCGGTGGACCTGAACGACTTGATTCGAGGCGCAGTTCGGCTCCTTGAGGAGAAGACACGATCCCGGAAGGTGGACATCGACGCCGTCCTTCTCCCCGGAAAGCCCCTCCTCAAGGCCTATCCCCTGCTGCTCGAACAGGCCCTCGTCAACCTTCTCGACAACGCGGTCAAGTTTTCTCCGGAAGGAAGCCAAGTGCGGGTCCGTTTAGTTTCCCTGCCGGACAGTTACACCCTGGAAGTCGCCGACGCTGGCCCTGGTATCCCGGAGAACGAGCAAGCGCGGATCTTTGAGAGGTTCTACCGTACGGAAAAAGGACGAACCACTCCGGGGACGGGTCTGGGATTGGCCATCGTCAAGCACATCATGGTCCTGCACCGCGGCACCGTGACCGTCGAAAGCCCCGTGGCAGCCACCGGCCTCGGGTCGGGCTTCACGTTGAGCCTCCCCGTCCTGGAGTAGCCGGCGACGGCAGAAAGACCCGAAAAACGGATCCCTGACCCAGGTTGGATTCGGCTTCCACCGTTCCTCCGTGCTTTTTCACCACCGAATAGCAGATCGACAGGCCCAGGCCCGTTCCCGAGGCTTTCGTCGTGAAGAAGGGATCGAAGACCCGGGAGAGGACCTCGGGAGACATGCCTGGACCATTATCCTCCACGGCGACTTCCAGGTAGCTGTTGGGCTCTAGCCCTCGGTCCTGGGGCCCCGGGAAGGGCACGTTTCGCAGACGGATGGTGAGGCGCCCTCCGGAAGGACCCAGGGCCTGCTTGGCGTTAAGAAACAGATTTTCGAACACCTGGTGCACCTGGGCCTCGTTGGCAAGAACCGGCCAGGGCGCCTCGTCCCCCTGGATTTCCCAAGCCACGGGACCGTCGGCCAGGGTGAACCGAAGGATGCCGGGCAGAAGTTCCTCCAGGGAGAGAACCGTCCTGGAAGGCTCGCTCCCCTTGGCGAATCCCAGGAGCTGCTGGGTCAGGGCCCGGGCCCTGCGGAAGGGTCCCATGGCGAGTTCGAGGTACTCGATCACCTGAGAGGGGTCCTCGGCGTTCATCCGGGCGAGTTCGATGAAGCCAAAGAGACCGGTCAGCATGTTGTTGAAGTCGTGGGCGACACCACCCGCCAAAAGGCCCACCGACTCGAGCTTCTCTGACTGCCGAAGGCGTTCTTCGATCCGGTCTCGTTCGGTAACATCCCGCAGCAGCATGACCTTCCCCGGGGTTCCCTCGTCCGCTTCGTTCAGGTCCGTGACGTGGGTCTCCAGGTGAAGGGTTGTTCCGTCCGACCTCCTGCGAAACCAAGGTTCGAACCGAGACTGGACGTTCCAGGGCAGTTTCGGGTCGAGGTTTTTCCAGGGCCCCAGGTCGCCGGAGCCCTGGTCGAGCATCCGGGCCGCCGAACGGTTCACCAACGTGAGATTTTCTTCGGCGTCGATGGCCACCACCCCGTCCTCGATGTTGTTGAGGATCACCGAGAGCAGCCGTTGTTCCCGGCCCAGGGCCGCCTGGAGTCGGTTCTGGGGGGTCACATCGATGGCGAGCCCGGTCCAGACAACACCCTGTTCGTCGGGCCTCTCGGGAAACGCCGTCGCCAGGACCCAGACAACGGTCCCATTGGGCCGAACTAACCGGAACTCCAGGTTGAAGACCGTCAGGAAGTCCCCGGACCGGCGGCCGGCCCTGGCAAAATTCTCCTGGTCGTCGGGGTGGATGGCACGGAACACGAGACCGGGTTCGGCGCGCACCTGCTCGGGAGAATAGGGGAGCAGCAGGTCGATTCCGGGACTGACGTAGAGAAAGTTGTATTTTCCGGGGGCCTCCCATCGGACCTTGTAGAAGAGTCCGGGGAGGAGGTTGGTCATGTCCGCCAGGAGCTGGTCCGTCTCCCGGCGCTTCTGCTGGATGGACCTGGTCTGGAGGCCAAAACCGAGATCCTGGGACAGCTCTTGCAGAAGGGAGGTCTCGATCGAACTGAAGAATCCCTTCATCCGGGAATAGAACCCAAGGCACCCCCAAAGCTGACCGTCGACCCGAAGGGGAAACAGGGCGGCCGATTCCCAGACGCGGTTCGTTCCCCCTTGGGAGGCCCCCAAATCGTCCTCGACGACAGTTTCCCCCGTCTCGAAGACCCTCTTCTCCCAGTGGAAGGCAGGAGACTCCCCGGGACCCGCTTCGGCCACCGTCACCAGGAGAGGCCCCCCGGACCTCGTCACCCTGACCTTCTCGAACGGACCCAGCCTCAGGGCCAGCTGGCAGACCTCGTGGAGGAGATCCTGGGAATTGTCGGCGCGCAGGATAGCTTGATTGGTCTCGGAACGGATGCGGTACATCCGGCCCAGGCGAATGATCTGGGTCTCGGCCCGCATCCGGGCCTTCCTGCCGCGCACATCCCTGAGAAGCCGGGCCGCTGTATAGGGCAGTCTGGCCAGGGCGTCCCGGGTGAGAACGTCGCTGGCTCCCCGTCTCAGAAGGTTCAAAACGGCTTCCTCGCCATGGTCGGTGATGACAATCGCGTCGACGTAGGGCCAAGAATCGCGGATCTGATCGAGGGTATCGAGGATGTTCACGGTGGGAATGGAATCGCTGAGGATAATCAAATCCCAGGGCGCCCGG
>JAHFSN010000210.1 GCA_023265735.1 Spirochaetaceae bacterium
AGATGAGGGCCGCGTTGGGAATGGTCGTCGTCTTGGCCAGGGCCCTGACCGGGACTTTAAGCTCGGCGATGGCCCTCTCGAAGGCAGCGGTGTCCTTCATGGAGTAGGTGATCCGGCCCCGGGCGTCCTTCTCGACGCCCCGCAGAAACATATGGCCGGGGACGAGGTTGGCGATGTTGGCCTCCAGCGACGTGGCGAGGCTGGCCGAGAGTCCGTTGACTATGGTGATGATGAGGATGCCAAAGGCGATGGCCCCCCCGAGGAGGAGGGACCGGCGAGCCTGGCGTGAAAGGTTCTTCAAGGCCATGGACGCAGACATGAAGTCTCCTATTCGGTGCTGATCGCCTTCAGGGGCGATACCTTCAGGGCAATGGAAACGGGGTAGATCCAGCTCACCATACCGATGAACAGGGCGTAGACGGCGGCCAGGATCACCTGGCCCAGGCTGAGCTCCGGGGCCAGCCGGGCCGACCCGAACAGAATCTGCAAAAAGTCGTTCTCGATGGGCAGGTTGGCCGCCCGGAGGACCAGGACTCCCACGGACCCCAAGATGATGCCCACCAGTCCGAAGAACCCGGCCAAGAGCATGGTCTCGGCCACAAAGAGCCGCCTCACGAAGGGCTTCTGGGCTCCCAGGGCCCGCATGGTGCCGATCTCGCTGGTCCGTTCCATCACCGAAATCACCAAGGTGTTGACGATGATGATGACGGCCACGATGGCCAGGATGACGACCATGATGTTGAAGATGATCTGAGCCGCGTCGGTGACCCGGGCCGTGGTCCCCGCGGCGCTCTTCCAGTCCACGGCCTTCACCGGGAGGTCTTGGGCCGTGAACTGGGCATTGAGCGAGGAGATCACGGCCCGGGGGTCGCTCCCGGCCTTCAGCCGAACCAAGACGTTGTGCCACGACCCGGCGTCGATGGTCTGGAGGGCGTTGCGCACCGACTTGTCCCCCAGCACGTTCGCGAGGTCGACCTGGGCCGACGCCCCTCCCTTGGTGACCGTGGAGGTGCCGAAGAACTCGTCGTCGCTGGCTCCAAAGACCCCCTCGGTGGACGCGTCGACCTTCACCTGGTCCTTGGTCCCCACCGTCATGGCGTTGAGGGCCCGCATGGTCTGGACGTCGAGGAAGCTCACGACCTCGAGGGCCGGGGTGGGGACCACGTATTCGTAGATGCCAACGAGGGGCACGCTGCGGATCTTGGGGCCGCGGTTGCTGAACGAGTTGAGGAGCACCTGGTCGCCCACGTGGAACACCGTCTTGTCGCCCTTGGCAATCTGGTCGACCCGCTTGCGGCTCATGAGAAGGCCTACCTCGCCGTTGCGGAGCATCCTCCCTTCGAGGATCCGGATGCTGGCAAAGGTGTGAAAGTAGCTGTCTGGTTCGATGCCGAAGAGGAGGCTGAAGGCCTGGCCGTTGGGATCGAGGTTGATGAAACTGTACCCCGCCACCTGGCTGGTGAAGGACTGCAGCTGGGGCAGGGCCCTCACCACCGCCAACACCTGGTCGTACTTCTGGATCACCGGCGTGGGGTCTTCGTTGCGGCCAAAGGCCACCTCGTCGTACCCGAAGAGCGAGAACTTCTTCTCGCTCTTCGCCTGGATCATCACGTCGCCGGTAAAGTTCTCCGAGAAGCTCTTCTTGACGCTCCGGGCCGCCGACTCAAACAGCGAGTTCCCGATGAACGTCAGTGTAATCCCCAGGGTGATCAGCACCCCCACGATGAGGGTTTTGACCTTATGCTGGGTGAGGTTCCTGAGGGCAATTCTGACGATAGTCCCCATCTCCACTTCCCCTTGAGCTTCCCGAAAAGGGCTAAGCCGTCGTCCTCAGAGCCACGGCGGGGTCGACCTTCCCGGCCTTCCTAGCCGGCGAGAAGGCCGCCAGCAGACTCAGACCGGCCACCAGGAGGGCCGCGAAGACCAGTTGTCCCCAGTCGTAGGCCCAGGTCAGGTGGTTCTTGGACAAAAAGATCGCAAAATCGGCGGCCTTTTCAAAGGTGAACAGGCTGAGCAGAGACAGCAAGCCCGTGGCCACGACCACCCCCGCGAGGACGCCGAAGAGCGACAGAAACAGCGCCTCCAGCAGGAAGATCCTCGAGACGATGGGGCGTTGCATCCCCAGGGCCCGCATGGTGCCGATCTCTCGGTTCCGCTCCCAGACGATGATGCGGTAGGTGTTGTTCATTCCCACCATGATCACGGCCAGGAGGATCACGAGGACCAGGAGCGAGACGATCTTGATGGTTTCGAAGACCCCCACGAGCGAGGTCAGCTGGTCGTTCAGGTTCACGACGACAATGCGGCTGGATTTGTCCTTGTCCTTGCGGATGTCCGAGAAGAGGCTGTTGAAATTCTTCCCCACGGTCTTTTCCCGCGGATAGATCTTGTAGCCCTGGTCGGCGATGATCTTGTTGAGGGCGAGGGTGGCCCTGTCCTGGTCGCCGAAGTGCTTGAGGAAGATGCCGTACCAGTTGAACGAGCCCTGGGGCATGTCCATCAGTTGGTTCACCACTTCCCTGTCCATGTAGACCGTGCCGGCCGAGAGGTTGTCTTCCTGGAAGATGGCCCTCACCGGCGCTTCGATCACGTTCTGCTGCCCATGGATGGTCTCGGTCTGGATGATGAGGGGCTCGCCCACCTTGATGTTCAACTTCTTCGCCGTGTTCTGACCGATGACGATGCCGTCGTTCCCGGCCATGTCCTTGAGGCTGCCCTCTTGGATGGTGAGGTTCTCGGCCAGGAATTTATCGTTCTTCCAGTCCACCCCGTCGATCTGCAGCCAAGTCGAGTCGTTCTGGTTCATCAGGGTGGCGCCGTTGAATACCGAGGTGCGTTCCTGGTAGTAGAGCACGGGGTACGTCTTGGCCAGGCGCTCGATGGCGACCCGAAGGGCGTCGGGATTGTCCATCTGCATGACCATGCGCTTTTTATCGAACTCGACGTTGATCACCATGATGTGGGCCGACAGCATGGCCGAGAAGTTGTTCTCGGTGTTCTTGAGGATGCCGCCCACGAGGCCGTTGACCATGGAGATGATCAGGATGCCGAAGGCGATGGCTCCGGCCAGGAGGAAGCTGCGCCGTTTCTGGCGGCTCAGGTTGCGGTACGCGATTTTCAGAATTGCCATTTCGTCCTCCTTTAGTCCGAGTTGATGGCTTTGAGGGGCGACACTTTCAGGGCCATGCGAACCGGGAGGATCCAACTCACCAAGCCGATGAAGAGCATGATGGCCAGCGCTGAAGAGATTTGATTGAAGGTGACGTCGGGCCGGAGGAGGGGGCCGCCGAAGATGAGCTTCATGAAGTCGTTGGGGGCCGCGATGCCCGTGGCGTTCAGGAGCACGATGACGGCAAACCCGATGAGGATGCCCACCACGCCGAAGAAGACCGTGATCGTCAACGTTTCCGTGACGAACATGCCCCGGATGAAGCTCTTCTGGGCGCCGATGGCCCGCATGGTGCCGATTTCCGGTGTCCGTTCCATGACCGCCGCAACCAGGGTGTTCATGATGATGATCACCGACACGATGGCGATGAGCCAGATGATGATGTTGAACACCGTCGACAGGGCCCAGAAGACCCCGGAATCCGGCTGGGCCGAGGGGAACCAGTTCTGGGCCTTCACGTCGAGGCCGTCCTTCTGGAACTTGTCGTTCAGGTCCTTCACGAAGGCCTCTTCGGACACCCCGGGCTTCAGTTTGATCAAGAGGTAGTTCCAGGCGCCCCGGTCGAGGGACACCTGGTCCACCTTCTTGGTGAGCTTGCCGAGGGGAGCCTTCAGGTCCACCGGTGCGGCTGCGGCCTTGGGCGCCGTGGTCACCGAGCTCTGGGAGAAGAAGTCATCTTCGCTGCTGGCCAGGGAGTCGGTGACGGTTTGACTCACCTTCACGTCGTCGGGGGTGAGGACGGCCTTGCCCTTGAGGGCCCGGAGGGTGTTCACGTCGACGAAATTGGGCTGCATGAATTCGATGGCCCGCTCGTTGCCGGCCTTGAACTTGAACACGCCCACGATGGGCACTTCCCGGATCTTGAAACCCGCCTCGCCGAAGTTGTTCAGCTGAACCGCGTCCCCCACCTTGAGGGACACGCCGTTATCCTTTTGGAAGGTCGCCAGGATCTTCTCGTGGACCATGATGCCGGCTTCTCCCTTCTGGAGCTTCCGACCCTGGACGACAATGACGTTGTCGAAGGTCTTGAAGTAGTCTTCAGGCTCGACGCCGAAGGTGAGGCCGAAGTTAATCCCCTCGTCCTGGAAGTTGAAGATCACATACGCCGAGATCTGGCTGGTGATGTCGGCGATGCCGGGCTGAGCCTTCACTAGGGCCGCCACTTTGTCGTAGTTCTTCATCATGGGGAGGATGGGCGGTCCCGAGTTGTTGTTGCCGTCGCCCGACGACGCCCCGAAGATCCCGCCCTGGATACTCTTGGGGAGGACGAGCACGTCACCGGTGAAGTTCTGGGTGAAGGTGCGTTTCAGGCTCCGCTGGGCCGAGTCGAGGAGGGTGTTGCCCACCAAGCCCAGGGCGATGGCCAAGGTGATGAGAGACCCAATGATGATGGTCTTGGCCCGATGTTGGATCAGGTTGCGCAGAGATATCGATAATAGGGTGCCCATGGTTTAGGCTCCGGGCGAAGTCTTGGACGTCGCCTTGTAGTTTTCCGTGACCAACCCATCCTTCAGGCGGATGATGTGGTCGGCGAGGTCAACAATCTTGGCGTCATGGGTGCTGAAGATGAAGGTGGTGGAAAGGTCACGGTTGATCTTCTTCATCAGCTGCAGGATGGCGTCACCCGTGGCCGAGTCGAGGTTGCCCGTCGGTTCGTCGGCCAGAACGATCACCGGCTTGGTGACCAGGGCC
>JAHFSN010000211.1 GCA_023265735.1 Spirochaetaceae bacterium
TCTGTTGCTCTCCATGGGTGCCCCCGAGGCGCCCTCGTGGACGGGGAAACTCTCGGTGGTGGGCAACGAGCCCTTCACGTCGTTGGCCCTCACGGACCGCCAGGGCCACCAGTGGACGCTGATCGGCGACCAGGCGGTCGTCCTGCGTCAAACTGGCCAGGGCCGCTGGGTCAAGGTCGAGGGGAAACTCGTGCCGCCCAGGACCATCGAGGTCACCCATTGGGCCTGGGTATCCGAAGAGAAAGCCCCTTGAGCCTGACTCGACTTTCCGACGGCCTCACCCAACTCGGCCTGGCCGACCGCCCCGACTTGGCCGAAGCCCTGGCCCGCTACCAACTCGAAATCGAGACCTGGAACGAGCGCCTGGGGTTGGTCAGCCTGAAGTCTCCCGACGACCTGGTGATCAAGCACCTCCTCGACAGCCTCGCTCCCTGGACCATGCTGCGAGACCTGGGGTTTGCCTCCCTCGCCGACCTGGGTAGCGGAGCGGGGTTCCCCGGCATTCCTCTGGCTCTGGCATTTCCCCAGGTCCGGACCGTCTTGGTGGAGAGGATGGAGCGCCGGGCCGGGTTCCTGGAAGCGACCCTGGCGGTCCTGAAGCGCTCCGACATCGTTGTCCTGCAACGCACCTTCGAAGAGGTCAAGGACACCTTCGACCTCGTGACCTTCCGGGCCTTCACTCCCCTGGAACCGAAGATTGTGAAGAAGATGAGGCGGCTGCTCGCCCCCAGGGGGCACATCGCGGCCTACAAAGGACGGCGCGACGTCATCGACGCCGAACTGGCGGCCCTGGGACCCTTGGGGGAAGGGGCTCAGGTGGTACCCCTGATGGTGCCTTTCCTCGACGAGGAAAGGCACTTGGTCGTCCTTCCAAAAGAGCCTTAGCCCTTCATGGCCACGGCGGCCTCGCGGGGGATGACGCCCAATTGCCGGCTCCGGCCGTCGGGCTGACCCGTTCCGGCCCAGAGGCGCAGGGTCCCCGCCACGAAGACACGCTTGCCGTCGGCGTGGACGCTGGCGATCTGGCGCGGCTTGACCGTCAGCTCCAGGGTCTTGGATTGTCCCGGCGCCAGCTCCACCCGTTCAAAGCCCGCCAGCTCAAACTGGGCCGCCTTGAGGCCCGTCTCCTTGCGCAGGTACAGCTGGACCACGTCGGCCGCGGTCTGACCGTGGGGGTTGGAAACGGTGACCTTCACCGTGAGGGCCTGGTCGCCGCCCACGGTGGCCGGGGCGTCGATCTTTGTGACGTGAAGGGGGCGGTAGCTGAGGCCGAAACCGAAGGGGAACAGGGGCTCGACCGTCGAGTAGCGGTAGGTCCGCTTGGACATGTCGTAGTCCTCGAAGGGAGGCAGATCTTCCAGGCGCTTGGGGAAGGTGACCGGTAGCTTGCCCGAGAAGTCCCGGTGCCCAAACAAGAGGTCGGCCAGGGCCTTGCCGCCCAGTTCCCCGGGGTACCAGGTGTAGACGATGGCCGCGGCCTTCTCGACGTAGGGACTGAGGTCCACGGCCGACCCCGCGCTGACCACCAGGACGACGGGCTTCCCCTGGGCCAGGAGCTTCATCAGGAAGGTGTGCTGGCCGGGGGGGAGGGCGATCTCCTTTCGGTCGCCAAAGTTCGGGGCGGCGATCGCGTCGCCCTCCTCTCCCTCGAGGAGGATGTTGAGCCCGAGGCACACCACGGTGACGTCGAAGGTCCGGGCCTCGAAGCTGGCCCAGTCGGTCTCGAGCTTCTTCTCTTCGGCCAGCAGGCTGCCGTGCCGGAACTCGAACTTCACGTCTTGGCCCAGCTCCTCGGTGATGCCCTCCACAAAGGTGACCAGCCGGGGGCTGAGGCCGTGGTAGTTGCCTAGCAGAGCTTCGGGGGCCAGGGCGTTGGGACCCGCCAGGTAGAGGCTCTTAAGCTTGTCCTTGTTCAGGGGGAGTACCCCGTCGTTCTTGAGGAGGACCATGGACCTCACGGCGGTTTCGTAGCTGAGGTCGAGGTGGGCCGGGCTGCGGATCGACGACCGGGGGATAGACCGGAACGGCACCCGTTCGGCCGGGTCGAACTCCCCAAGCCGGAACCGGGTCCGCAGCAGCCGCCTCACGCTCTGGTCGATGGTGGCCACCGAAACGAAGCCCATCCTCACGGCGTCTTCCAGGTGGTGGTAGAGCTCGCCGCAGTTGAGGTCGCAGCCCTTGTTGACGGCCAGGGCCACCGATTCCACGGGGCCGGGGGTCACCTTGTGGTGGAGGTGGAAGTCCTGGAGGGCCCAGCAGTCGCTGGTCACGTGGCCCTGGAACTTCCATTCGCCCCGGAGGGTCTTCTCCAGGAGGAACTCGCTGCCGCAGCAGGGTTCGCCGTTGGTCCGGTTGTAGGCCCCCATGACGCTCTCGACCCCGGCGTCGACCACCAGCTGCCGGAAGGCCGGCAGGTAGGTGTCTTCGAGGTCGTAGGGAGAGGCCTCGGCGTTGAAGCTGTGGCGCACCTTCTCGGGACCCGAATGGACGGCGAAGTGCTTGGCGCAGGCGGCGGTCTTCAGGTAGTGCGAGTGGTCGCCCTGGAGGCCCTTCACGAACCGCTGTCCCAGTTCTCCCGTCAAGTACGGGTCTTCCCCATAGGTCTCCTGGCCCCGGCCCCACCGCGGGTCCCGGAAGATGTTGATGTTGGGGGTCCAGAAGGTCAGGCCCACGTAGCGGCCCGTCATCCCCTTGGCGGCGAAGACCTCGTACTTGGCCCGGGCCTCGTCGCTGATGGCCGTGGCCACTTTCTCGGCCAGTTCGCGGTCGAAGGTGGCGGCGAGGCCGATGGCCTGGGGAAACACCGTGGCGCTTCCGGCCCGGGCGACCCCGTGGAGGGCCTCGTTCCACCAGCTGTAGGGGGCGATGCCCAGGCGTTCGATTCCGGCGGCCTCGTGGAGCATCTGGCCCACCTTTTCGGACAGGCTCAAGCGGCTGATGAGGTCATCGATACGGGTTTCTAGGGGAAGGTCGGGGTTGCGGAAGGGTTCGTTCATGCCGACAGTTTGTCCTTGTCACGGCCGTTTGGCTATGAGGGAAAACACTGATTTTTCGGGGGAAGGGGACCGTTAGCCTAGGGCGCTGAGGGCCTTCAGCAACGCGTCTTTCTCGACGAGGTCGATGAGCCGCGCTTCCACGAACTGCTTGGCGGTGGGGGTGAAGGACCCGGCGGTCACACAGAAGCCCCGGCCCGCGTGCATCTCCTTGAGCCTCACCTGCATGTCGCGGATGTAGAGCTCTCCGACTTGACCGCCGCTGCGCAAAAAGCGAAAGACGATGGTATCGTCCCACTTGCTCGTGCTCACCTCGCAGGTGATGTCGGCGTAGTCGTTCTTCTCCACCGTAACGTCGACCACCTTGATCCCCGCCTTGGGAAAGAAGCAGGTGGTCAGGTTTCGGCACAGAGTAACGAACTCGCTGGTCGGGGCCAGCATGTAGACCTGAAGGTGTTTGTTGGAGTTGAACTCGCTGAGCCGCCGGATCTGGTCGGCCACGTCGCGGTACGAGGGGTTAATGTTGCGGATGTCCTTGTACTGCCGCAGGGCGGCTTCCATGTTCTGGGCCTGGGTGTAGGCGTTGGCCAGGCGGTACTTCATTTCCAGGATGACTTCGGGGGCCACCTTCTCATGACGGACGCCGATCTCGAGGTCCTCGATGGCCTTGTCGTACTGGCGGGCATTGTAGTGGATGGTGCCGGCGAACAGGGCCGCCTGGGGACCGATCTCGGGGTCGGGCCTCAGGTGGGTGAAGATCTGCACGGCGTTTTCGGCCTGGCCCAGCTCGAAGTAGGCCTGGGCCAGGTGGAACAGGCATTCCTTGTCGTTGGGCTCGGCGTCCATGGCTCGGCGAAGGACGGCGACGGCCTCTTTGGACGCCTTCAGCTTGTAGAGGGTCTGGCCCAGATACTTCAGGGTTCCCCCATGGTCCGGGGCCACGGAAACTGCGGCTTTCAGACACGACAGGGCCTTCTCGTACGCCTTCTTCTGGTACTCCAAAACGCCGAGGTTGTAGTTCACCTCGAAGGCCTCGCCGCGGACGGCCTTGGCGATCAAGAGGGATTTGTAGGCCTCCTCGGGCTGACCGAGCTTCAGGGCGCAGAGTCCCGACCGGAGGTTGATGAGGTAATTGTCGAGGTTGGGGTTCGACGTGGTCATCGTCGAAAGGATGGAATACGTCTTGCTGGCTTTCTCGAAATCGTTATCGCCAAAATAGATATCGGCCAAGGAGAGGAGGGCGTCTGGGTCCTTCGAGTTGACCGCCAGGCGCTTGGTGGCCTCTTTGAGCGTGGCAGCCCTGTCCTTCACCCGCACACTGCCAGGCTTCTTTTTGGCGTTGGGGAGGACAATCATGAAGTACCAACCCGCGAGGAGAACCAGGATGGCTCCCAGAGCTGCCAAAAGGATAGGAAGGGAATTGAGCATCACTTCATTATGGGTGGCGCCTTCCTAGGCTGTCAAGGAAGTCCAAGATTGACAAAGGGTGGCCTCCGGTCTAGGTTGGCATGGGGGTAAGGGCCGTGGAAAAACCAGTAATTGGCATTCGCCAGGCCGACGGGTCGTTCTACCAAATCATGGACGAGTCCCTCGCCGGACGGAAGCGACTGGTCCTTTCGGCCGCCCGTACCGACCAGCGCGGGGTCAAGATCGACCTCTTCCGATCCACCGATGGAACCCTCGACTCCGCCACTCCCCTGGGAACCATTGCCCTCGATGACCCCGAAGGCCTGGGCTATAAGGACATCGAGTTTCGGGTGGATATCGACGAAGACGCCCTGCTCGACGCTTCGGCCGCTTTGCCGGGACAGAGCCCCCAGACCCTTTCGGTAGACCTTTCTCCGTATCGAGGTCCCCG
>JAHFSN010000212.1 GCA_023265735.1 Spirochaetaceae bacterium
TTTGCCCAAGCCCGGGGGATGTCCGACGATGAAGCGTTGGGTTGGCTGGAGCGCTCCCGAGCCGAAGGCTGGCGCGATTTCTACGGCAACTCCTTGGACGATCTTGTGGAAATCCTGGAGCGCGAGGGGCTGAAACCCCTGGAGAGTTCCCCCCGGTTCTGGCGGGCCCTCCTGGTGGGCGGCTTGTCCGGAGCCCGGTACGCCGCGGAGGCCTGGTGAGAAGAATTCTCGTCCTGCTCCTGGGGTTGGGGGCCGTAGGTCTGCCGGCCCAGTCGCTCAAGGATTTCGCGGCTCAGATGGGCGCTCAGCTCTTCTGGGAGCCCTACCGCGGGCAACTTCTGATTTCGGGTCCCCAGCATCGGCTCGCCGTCGACTTGACCACCGGCCTTGCCCTTGGCGACGAGCAGACCAATTTCGAGCTCCCGAGTCTGGTGCCTGCCACGGGAGTCCTGGGCCCCGAGGATTTTGGCCGTCTGGTCGCTTGGTGGAAGGATCAGCCGACACCCGTTGTGGTCCCCCCGGATTCCCGACCAGAACAGAAGACCGACGCGGTACCTTCGGCGGAACCGCGCGTCCAGGTCATCGTTTTGGACGCCGGGCATGGGGGGACGGACCCTGGAAGTACAGGACGGCACGTGATCGATGGAAAAACTGTCGTCCTCAAGGAAAAAGACCTCACCCTTGCAGTGGTTCTGGAATTACAGAAGCTTCTCGTCCAGGCTTATCCCGGAAGGACCATCGTGCTCACGCGCAAGAATGACTCGTACCCAACCCTAGAACAGAGGGTTCAAATCGCCGACTCGCAGAAACTGTCAGAAAAGGAATCCATCCTCTTTCTCTCTGTGCATTTCAACGCGAGTCTGAGCAAGAAAGCCAAGGGAATTGAACTCTGGTACGTTCCTCAAAACTACGAGAGAGAAGTGATCGCGGGCGGCGATATTCCCGAATCGATGTTTCCCGTTTTGAACACCCTTGTCGACTCAGAGTACAAAAAAGAAAGTCGAGAACTAGCTGTCCAGCTTGCCAAGGGTCTGGCCAAGGAATTGGGTGACTCTAATGAACAACGGGGATTGAAAGAGAATCCTTGGTTCGTGGTCCGAATGGCCCGCATGCCTGCCGTTCTGGCCGAGTTGGGGTTCATCACCAACTTGGAGGAAGCCACGCTGATGACCGATCCCGAATACTTGAAGAAGCTGGCGCATGGACTCTATACTGGCTTGGTTTCGTTCATTCAAGCGTACGAGGAACATTCATGAAGTCCGACAGGTCTCTGCTTTGGGCCGTTTCCCTTTTGGGGGCTAGTTTTATCCTTTCCCTGGGCCTCTATTTGCTCCTCCCTGGACACTGGGTTCGCACCGTCCTCCGGTTCCCCCACGAAATCACCCACAGCTTGGTTCCCGAGGCCCGTTCTCTGTCTTTTGGTTGGGACCAGGAACACAATATCGAGTTGCTTACCCGAGAAATTCTGTTGGGCCCCGCCCGCCATGACCACCTACGGCTGTTCGCCAGGCAAGCTGAGTTGAGGGCCGTCCTGTGGAGGAACGGCGTCGTCTATGTGGACCTGAAAAGGGATTCCCTTATTCCGGATGCCGATGTCGTATTCTCACCTGCAGTGGCCTTGAAGGTCCTGAAAGCGACGCTGATGGACAACTTCGGGGGGATTTCCGATGTGCGAATTTCCGTGGAGGGCGAACCCCCAGGGGGAAATTACGTTGACAAAGGATAAAGCATCCATATAATGAATTCGTAGAATCCAAGGTAATAAGGAGCACTGGATGAAAAGGTTCTTCACGATTCTAGGGGTGGCCCTGTTCCTGGCTAGTACTGGCGCCTTCGCTGAACAGCAAACTCTCATTGATTTCTCGAAACTCACTGCCGATCCCACGACGGGACAGCATGCGCCGACTGTCATCGACTACAGTCAGAACGCGGGGTCATCCTACAGTGCCGAAGACAAGGCCCAGATGAAGATTTCTCTGGCCATTCCCAACTGGGAAGTGGAGCTTGCCTCCTCTTCGCAGACCGTGGATAACCAGACGAAGTCGGTCGTGAAGGCCGCTGTCGTCAAGGCCGACGCCTCAAAGTACGCTGGGCAGACTGTGCTTGGTGTGCGGATTCATTTTCCTGAGTTCGCGATCAACTCGTTCGCGGTGATCAAGCCTCCGTTCACGATTCCCGCCTTTGCTACTCTGGCCAGTGATCAGAATGCTAAGGTCGGAGCTCAGTTCGACGGTTTTGGTATCCTCAAGAATGTGGGCGTGCTCAAGTCCATTCAGGTGAACGTGCTGGGGAGAAACTTCAACCACAGCCTGTCGCTTCTGCTTGAGAATGAGAGCGGCGATACCCAGGAAATCTTCATGGGTTACCTGAACTTCGACGGTTGGAAGTCTCTGACTTGGTCTAACCCCAACTACCAGACCGAAGTGCGAAACCGGGACATCAAGGTTTTGCCCCTGTATCCTCACGCGGCTCCCTTTATCAAGCTGAAGGGGATTCTGATCCACCGTGACGGTTACGCCGAAGGTGGAGACGTGGTGACCTATATCAAGGACATCAACGTGATCTACGACCAGGCCGTGCTCGACAAGGGCACTGAAGTGGACGACGAGGCTCTTTGGGGTATCCTGAAGGATCAGGAGTCGGCCAAGCGCAATTCCGAGCTCAAGAGATTGGGCGACCTGCAGGTGCTTCGGGCCTTGGAAAAGAAGAAGATGGCCACCCAGAAGTCGTTTGACGAAGCGGCTCCTGCTGCGGCTCCCGCTGCTGCTCCCGCAACTAAGCCCTGATTTTCTCGGATTTGAAAAGCCGGCTCTTTCGGGAGCCGGTTTTTTTTTGCTCAAGGGAGATTCTATGAACATTTGCGCCCTCGTTGCCGAGAGGCTGAACCTGCCGGCGGCCACCGTTGACCGTGTCTTTCGTCTTCTGGATGAAAGCCATACCATCCCCTTCCTGGCTCGGTACCGGAAAGAGGCCACGGGGAACCTGGACGAGGTGATCCTGTTGGCCCTTCGCGATGAAAGAGAGCGGCTTGAGGAGCTGGACAAGAGGCAGGCAGCCATCCTTGAGAGCCTGAAAACCACGGGGCACTGGACAGCCGAACGGGAGTCGGAAGTCCTCGCTTTTCGGAACCGGGCGGAACTGGAGGACTACTTTCTGCCTTTCCGGCCCAAGAGGCAGACCCGGGCGTCGGTGGCCCTGGAACAGGGCCTGGGTCCCCTGGCCGACCAGATCCAGCAGAACCGCGAGCCTTCGGCCGAGCAGATTCGCCGACACCTCGACCAGACGGCCAGCCCCCTGGAGCCATCTCAGGCGTGGGCGGGGGCCCAAGATATTGTCAGTGAGCGGATCAGCGAAAGTTCCGTGGTCCGGGCCCGGCTGAGAGAACGGTTCGCCAGGGAGGGCAGGGTGGTATCCTCCCAGGCCCGGGGCGCCCCAACATCCCATCCCTACGTTGAACTTGTCGGCAAATCGGAACCCCTGGCCACGTTGCCCGGGCACCGGCTGTTGGCGCTTCTGCGGGGCGAGGCCGAGAAATTTGTGCGCCTCTCTGTGGAAATTGATCCTGAAGGCGCCCGTCGCGACCTCTGCCGCATCCTCATCCCTACGGGAAGTCCGCCCGTGGCCTCCCTGGGGGCCGCCATCGACGACAGCCTCAAGCGTCTTCTGGGGCCCAGCTTGGAGACAGAGGCCCTCAGGGAAGCGAGGCAGAAGGCCGAGGCCGGAGCCATTCGCGTGTTCTCGGAGAACGTCCGGCAGCTTCTCCTCGCGGCGCCCCTGGGACAGCAGGCCATCCTGGCCGTCGACCCGGGACTTCGGACGGGCTGCAAAACCGTGGTCCTGTCGGCCCAGGGGAATCTCGTGGAACACGGCGTCATCTATCCGCTCGAACCCCATCGAAAGACGGCCGATGCCGAGAAGTTGGTCCGGGCAGCCGTGGAGAGGTACAGGCTGAAGGCCATCGCGGTAGGCAACGGAACCGGAGGTCGCGAGGCGGAGGCCTGGCTTCGTTCGCTGGGTCTGCCGATTCCCGTCTTTTCGGTGAACGAGAGCGGAGCCTCGGTGTACAGCGCCAGCGAAGTGGCCCGGGAGGAGTTTCCTGAGTACGACCTCACCGTCCGGGGCGCGGTGTCCATCGGGAGGCGTCTCCTGGACCCCCTGGCCGAACTGGTGAAGATCGATCCCAAATCCATCGGAGTCGGCCAGTACCAGCACGACGTAAACCAGAAGCTTCTGAAACAAAGTTTGGACGATGTGGTGATCAGCTGCGTGAACCGGGTGGGTGTGGACGTGAATACGGCCACCAAGTCCATCCTTACGTACGTGTCGGGCCTGAACCCGAAGTTGGCGGCGGCGATTCTGGAGTACAGGACGGCCCAGGGACCGTTCCGGCGGAGGAGCGACCTCCTCCGCGTGAAGGGACTGGGCCCCAAGGCCTTTGAGCAGGCCGCCGGGTTTCTTCGCATCCATGGGGGGGAAGAACCTCTGGACGCCTCCGGTGTCCACCCGGAAAGCTATCCGGTGGTCGGCCAGCTGGCCAAACTGGCGAATTGTGAAGTGAAAGATCTGCTGGGGAAAGACTTGCGATCTACCATGACCCAGATGTCGTCGCTGGGAGTGGGGGAAGCGACCCTGAAGGATATCTTGTTGGAGCTGGAGCGGCCCGGGCGCGACCCCAGACCGGCCCTTGAGGTGACTCTGTTTGACGAGGGCACCACCAAGCTTTCCGACCTGTACGAGGGGCAGATTCTCAAGGGAATTATTACGAACGTGACCGACTTCGGGGCCTTTGTCGACCTGGGCGTCCATCAGGATGGGCTGATCCACATCAGCCAGCTAGCCGACACCTA
>JAHFSN010000213.1 GCA_023265735.1 Spirochaetaceae bacterium
AGTTCCCCGGCGCAGGACAGGCCCGCCGGGCCGGCGCCGACCACGGCCACCCGGCGGCCCGTGGGTGCCACGGGGGTGAAGAGGGGACGGGAATCGTTGAGCACCGCGTCGGTGGCGTAGCGCTGAAGGCGGCCGATGGCGATGGGCTTCTGAGAGGAATTAAGGACGCAGGCGCCTTCGCAGAGCTCCTGGACGGGACACACCCGGGAGCAAGTGGCCCCGAGAAGGTTGGCCGAAAGGATGGTCTTGGCCGCATCCCGGGGACGATCCTGGGCAATCTTGCGGATGAAACCCGGAATGTCGATGTGGGTGGGGCACGCCTGGGCGCAAGGGGCGTCGTAGCAATAGAGGCAGCGGTTAGCTTCCACCTGGGCGTCCCGGGTCGAGAGGGGGTCAAGGATCTCGGCCAAAGGGGACGCAAATTGGGGAGTTCGAATCGCGGTTTCGGGCATGGATACCTCCCGGAAATCCAATAATTCTGGAAACCTACAACCGCCCTCAAAAAGAATCAACCCACAAGTAGGATATTCACGGATTCATGACATTTGCGTTTCAAGAGAGCATCAAACATACAAAAATGTACGTATGAACGCCAATTCCGCGTCCCGACTCCCTTCGCTGGACCGTAGCAAGGCCCGGTATGCGCCCATCGAAACACCCACCAGCCGGCGAGCGAAGCGACGCCCCTGTAGAGCTAGGCGCCGGAGATCGGCGTTCTGGCAAAGTCGAGGAAGCGCACGGAGCACAGGCGTGCTTGGTGCACGCCGAGCACCGCACGCGACCGAGACGCAGCCAGAATGTCGAGATCCAAGCCCTTGCTTAGCTGTTCAGGAGTTTTTGGATGATGGCGGAGTTATCGAGGAGGGAACTCAGGCTCCGGTTATGATGCAGCCGGCTCATGGCCCGGGCAAACAGGTTCGAAACGTTTGCCGTCGTGTACCAAGGGCGGTCCAGGAGAGTTTCGTCGTGGTAGACGGCGTTGGTCCCAATGATCTTGTAGAACAGTCCGGCCTCGTAGGCGTCGTCGAAGAACGAGATGGCCTCGCCGGTGAAGAGGGGAAGGCTGATGCCGGCCACGATCTTCTTGGCTCCCATTTCCTTGAGGAGCTTGAACGCCTTGATCAGGGTGCCACCGGTGCCCAATAGGTCGTCGGCCAGGAAGACGTTCTTGCCCCGGACGTCGCCCAGCAGTTTGGTGCTGGTGATGTTGCTCTCGCCGGCGTTGGCCGAGACCTTCGAGTAGTCCCTCTCCTTATAGAGCATGGCTAGGGGACGCTGGATACAGGAGGCGTAGAACTTGTTGCGGTCCACGGCGCCGGTGTCGGGGCTGACGATGACCAGATCGGGATCCTTGAGGTCGATGAGGTCGTGGAGCCGCCGGAGGATCTGGTAGCTGCCGTGGAGGTTCTCGAGGTTGAGCCGGACGAAGGTGTTCTCGATCTCCTTGGAGTGGATATCGAGGGTCAGGATGCGGGTGACCCCGAGGTTTTCCATCATCTGGCCGAACCGGGCGGCGGTGAGACCTTCCCGTCCTTTCTTCTTGTGCTGGCGGGCGTAGGGGTAGCTGGGGATGACGATGGTGACGCTCTCGGCCCCGGCCTGGACCGCCGCGTCGACGGCCGTCATGAGACAGATAATGTGGTCGTTGATCGACAGGGCGTGCTTTTCGTCGGAGTTGTGGAACCGCACCGGGTACCGGTTGGCCACGTCCTGGATGATGTAGAGGTCCATGCCCCGGATCGAGGTGCCGATTTCGGTCTTGAATTCCCCGTTGGCAAACCGGGTGAAGTTGGCCGGAACAATGAACCGAGGGGGACGGTAGGCGTACACGGACCCTCCGCCGTCGACTTCATTGGAATGGACGTCCTGGTCAAAGTTCATCTGCCGGGTGATTTCTTCCCTGGTCAGATTGTAGAGACCGGACAGCGAGGCCACGTTCTTCTCGAAGCGGCGGTGGTAGATCGATTTGAGGTGGGAGATGATCTCACCGGCGAAGGACTTTCCCCCCGGACAAGCCAGGATGCCCATGGAGGTGGGCCGGTTGAAACTCATGGGCACAAGGTTACCACGTTGCCCCCCCTCCGGGTCAAGAAAGCTGGGCTGGATTCGGGGCTTCCTTGACCCGGGGGGAACCCAGAGGTAGATTGTTGGGGCCCATAAGGAGTCTCTATGTCCGAACGTAATGCGTCGGGTTTCGACCTTAGTCCGAAGCTCGTCATCGTCCTGATCGTGGTTGCGATCCTCGGATTCGCGGCGTTCCAGTCGGTGTACATCGTGGATCAGACCGAAGAAGCCGTCATCCTCACCTTCGGGAAATACACGCGTACCGAAGGCCCCGGAATGCAGTTCAAGGTCCCGTTCATCGAACAGAACTATAATGTGCCGACCAAGATCGTCCAGAAGATGGACTTCGGATTCCGGATGGATGGTCAGGGGGGCGACATCTTCGCCCAGAATTCGACGAAGACCAGTTTTAAGGACGAGTCGACCATGCTGACGGGCGACCTGAACATCGTCGACATCACCTGGATCATCCAGTACCGGATCACCGATCCCAAGGCGTGGCTGTTCAACCTCGACGCCAAGGAGAAGACCATCCGCGACATCAGTCAGTCGATGGTCAGCCAGCTCGTCGGCGACCGGGCCATCCTCGACGTGCTGGGCAACGAGCGCCAGAGCATCGAGGCCCACGCCACCGAGCTCATCAACGAGCGCTTTGCCTCGTATGGCATCGGCGTCCTCGTCACCGGCACCCAGCTGAAGGATATCTTCC
Organism: Spirochaetaceae bacterium; assembly: GCA_023265735.1. Lineage (GTDB taxonomy): Bacteria > Spirochaetota > Spirochaetia > JABEVK01 > JABEVK01 > JAIFLN01. Next base: position 2,774 of record JAHFSN010000213.1, read on the forward strand.
CGCCTGAAGGCAACGTCCGGGCGGCCTTTGACGACGTCAACGTGGCCTTCCAGGATATGAACAAACTGATCAACCAGGGCCGCGAGGCGTACAACAAGCAGATTCCCGAAGCGGCGGGCGTGGCCCAGCAGACCATCCAGGTGGCCGAAGGGTACGCCGTCGAACGCGTGAACAAGGCCAACGGCGACGTCGCCCGGTTCAAGTCCGTCCTCGCCGAATACCAGCGCAACCCGGCCGTCACTCGAAATCGGCTCTACCTCGAAATGGTCGAAGACGTCTTCAAGACGGCCGACGGCACGGATCTTGTCGACAAGAAACTGGGGAGCTTCCTGCCCTTGAAGAACCTTGGCGGTGCGAAGAGTTCCTCGGACTCGTCCTCTGCCCCTGCCCCGGCCCCCGCGGCGGCCAACAACGGAGCCAACCAATGAAAAACAACAAACTTGTGATCGTCCTGGTGGCCGTGGCCATCATCGTCGGCGCCATTGTCTTTGCCGGTCCCTTCTACACCATCAAGGAAGGCGAGCAGGCCGTCGTGACCCAGTTCGGTTCGGTGGTCGGCACCGACGTCGTTGCCGGGCTGAAGTTCAAGATTCCCCTCATCCAGGAAGTGCAGATCTATCCCAACAAGATCATGAGCTGGGACGGCGAACCTCAGCTGGTGCCCACCGAAGAAAACCAGTTCATCTGGGTCGACACCACGGCGCGTTGGCGGATCGTGGACCTGAAGAAGTTCTACGAGTCGTCGAAGAGCCTTCAGCGCGCCTACAGCCGCCTCGATGAGATCATCGACCCGGCCGTGCGAAAGATCATCTCGACCAATCCCCTGAACGAGGCCGTCCGCAGCACCGACATCATCAACGAGACCAAGCGGACGGGCACCCTCACCGGGGCCAACGGCGAGGAGATCGAGGGCCTCAAGAGCGTGATCTCGGGGAACACCGCGTTCAACCCCATCAAGATCGGGCGCCGCCAGATCAGCCAAGAAATCAAGCTCAGCGTGGAAAAGAACATCCTGAACCAGTTCGGCATCGAGGTCATCGACGTGCTGATCCGCCAAATCCGCTACTCGGACCAACTGACCGAGTCGGTGTACAACCGCATGATCACCGAGCGCAAGCAGATCGCCGAGGCCTACCGGTCGTACGGTGAGGGTCAGCGCAAGGAGCTGGAAGGCAAGATGGAGAGGGAGACCAAGACCCTGCTCTCCGAGGCCTACACCAAGTCGGAGCGGATCAAGGGCGAGGCGGACGGCAAGGCGGCGCGCATCTACGCCGATGCCTACAACGCCGACCCGGAATTCTACCAGTTCTGGAAGTCGATTGAGTCCTACAAGACCACTCTTCCCCAGTTCCAGAAGACCATGACCACCGACATGGACTACTTCAAGTACCTGTACAGTCCCAGGGGGAGATAGCCCCCGACAAGAGTGGCAATCCGCCGCAAAAGGGGCCCGGGAAACCGGGTCCTTTTTTTATGCCCGCGCCACCCATCGGGGTGGGGGGTGGGGTTTGGTCAAGTGTGAGAGATTTAACTTATTCTGAATTGATTTTATCTAGGCGGTAGTCTACGCTGATACCGGTCCCGGATGGGAGCCAATTCAAGGAGGAATCATGCGAGTCATGAAAATTGCAGCACTTTCTCTTCTCGTGGCATTGGTTGCTACGTCGTGTACGACCTTCAAGGCGAGCGACCTGTCGTATTCGACGGTCAAACAGCAATATACCGTTCTCGGAGATTTTCGCACTGAAGTTTGGGTTCACGGGTTTCTGGGGAGCTCTGCAGGATCGAAGCTCTTCAATCTGACGGCGGAAAACACCAACCAAGCGGTGACTGACGCGATTCAGAAGGAGATTCAGGCCAAGGGGGGAACCTCTGCCATCAACGTCACGATCACCCATCAGGCCTCGTTCGTCGATGTGTTGCTCAATGCCTTCACGTGGAGCATTTACGCCCGCGGGAACCTGATCATCACCGGCACCGTCGTGAAGTAAGGTTCTGTTCGTTGGAAAGGCCGCCTCACGTTCGGGGGGCGCTCTGTTTTCCAAAACGAGGGGACCCGGGAAACCGGGTCCTT
>JAHFSN010000214.1 GCA_023265735.1 Spirochaetaceae bacterium
TGGGCTATGGAACCGTGTCCATTGACGGCGTTGTCCTCGAGGCCAACCAGACGCTCTCCCGCCTCCTGGGACACGCGCCCGGGTCCCTCGTCCAGCAACCCCTGTCCAAGTACGTTCTCACCGAAGACCAGGACACCCTCTACCTCCTCCTCAAGCAGCTTCGCCAAGGTCACGTGGTCCCCGCGACCTCGATTCGATTCAGGAGGGGACCCAAGGACCTCTTTTGGGCGAAGATCGACGCCACCATCGTCAAGGACGAGGCGGGCGAGGCCGTGTTTCGCATGGTCGTCATCGACTCGACCCAGGAGAGAATCGCCGAGGAGGCCCTGCACCTAGCCGGAAAACTCGATTCCCTGGAGTCCCTGGCGGGGGGGATTGCCCACGATTTCAACAACCTCCTGGGCGGGATCTTCGGCTACATCGCCCTGGCGAGGGATTTCGGCAAGGGGGATCCCCGGGTGGTCCGCTCCCTCGAGAAAGCCTCCCTCGTCTTCGACCGGGCCAAAAGCCTGACCAGCCAGCTCCTGACCTTCACGAAGAAGAATCTGCCCCAGAGGACGCGGCTGGCCCTGGGCCCCCTGGTCCAAAAGTCGGCCGCCTTTGCCCTGGCCGGCACCAACGTGGTTGCCCGGGTGAGCATCGACGACGACCTGCTTCCGGCCTGGGTCGACGAGAACCAGATCGGACAGGTCCTCGACAACGTGATCCTCAATGCGGCTCAGTCCATGCCCCAAGGCGGGGAAGTGCAGATCGACGTCCGAAACCTGACCCTGGAGCCCCTGAACGGCCGCAGCCTCGCGCCGGGACCCTTCCTCGAAGTGACGATCTCGGACTCGGGCGTCGGCATACCCCGGGCCCTCCTGGAACGGGTGTTCGAGCCGTTCTTCACGACGAAGTCCACGGGCCATGGCCTGGGTTTGGCCACCAGCCATTCGATCGTGGTCAAGCACGGAGGAATCATCGCCGCCGAGTCTGTCGAGGGCCAGGGAACGACCTTTCGAATTCTCCTCCCCGCCACCGACCTCGGAACAAGCGAGGTGCTCGAAGCCGAGACGACCAAGCATTCGGGAGCCGGAACCGTTCTGATCATGGACGACGAGGAATTCTACCGGGAACTGCTGTCCACCCAAATTCGGGGGATGGGCTATCGGGTCGTCGAGGCCAAGGACGGGGACGACGCCCTCCGGCTCTGCCAGTCCGAGGTGTCCCTCAGGGCGGCCATTCTCGATCTGACAATCAAGGGCGGCCGGGGAGGGAAGGACACCCTTCCGCTACTGAGGGCCCGGTTCCCCCGGTTAGCCGTCATTGCCGTCAGCGGGTTTTCCGAAGACCCCGTCATCGCCTGCCCGGGCGATTTCGGCTTCACGGCCAGCCTGCGTAAGCCCTTCCGTCCTGAAGAGCTCGACGCCCTTTTTGAGAAGCATCTTGGCCAATAGCCCGCTCTTTTGCTGAACGGCCGAAATGGGCTGTCTTCAAACTCCCACAGCTTTGTCAAAGAAGTCGTCGCATTCTGTTGATTTACCTCACAAGGAGAACTACTTTAAACCTGTTAAGGAGATAAGTTTCATGAAAGGTTCAAAAAGTCGTTTTTCAGGATGGATCGAAGACACTGGCCACGCCGCCTGGATGGAGATTCGGAAATGGACAGGTCAGACCAAGGATAAGATTGATCTGGATCGTCTCTTCCGAAAACAGGCCGTCAGTCTGAAAAGGATCAGTGCCAACCTTCTCAACCTTGACGCAACAATTCTGGGGATCTTCGATCGAAAGGGCTCGACGCTCACGGTCCGTGCCGGAGAGAAAATCGAGAAGGGGGAACTGTTCGAGTCCGAACATGTCCAATACCGTATTGAGGCAATTCGTCCCGAAGAGATCCTCATTCCGCTCAACCTAGGGCACAAGATCCAGTCCATGTCTTGTCGTGTGGCGGAACTGAGGCAAGTCTAGGCGGCGGCCCGGATCGCAAAGATGGCCCATACCAGACCCGGTTCCAGAAAGGAGTCGTCTGAGTCGCGGGCCTCTGGCTCACCTCAGAAGCAGACGGTGGCTCCTGGAACCGTAGTTTTCCACCAGGGAGAGTCGACGACGGATGTTTTCTTGATCCATTCGGGGGCGATCTCGATTTCGATTTCTGAACCCGAAGGGGATTATGTTCTCAATCAGCTGAAGCCGGGAATGCTATTTGGCGAAATGGGCCTCCTCAGCGATCCCCCTCGGACCGTTACGGCCACAGCGATGGAAGAAACTGTCATTTCGTCCATCCCTTTGGAAGCCTTTGCCCAGCGGAGCTTGGGGCTGCCAAAATGGTCCCTCAGCATTGCGAAGTCCTTGGCTGACCGCCTTAAGAGCACGGCCAGCGCCTTCGAGAGGCTGATCAGGGAACGCTCCCACACCGCGACTTTTGGGCCGGCGAATATCGCGATCAACTTGAGCCCGACCTCCCTGGAGATCTCCTACTATCCGGACATCGACATTCACCGGCTCTCCTTGGAGGGTTTGCTGACGACCGCCAACGTTGAAACTCTTTTGAACAGAATCAACGAGCTGCGAAGGCAAAAAATATCGCCGGTCATTCTCAATTTTGCAGGCATTATCGAGATCCAGAAAGAGGTGATGGACAAGCTGGTCGGAGTCGCCAAGAACTCTACGGAAGTGACGGGTCTCGTCCAATTCGAGAACGTGCAGTTTGTCGCCCATCGTCTGCGGGACCACGAGGGGTATCAGGTTCTTCTGAGCCAGGATCGCACTCCGGTGAGGAGAGTCGGCTTTGGGGAACACCTGATCCGTCAAGGGGACAAAGGAACCGAGATGTTCGTGGTCAAGACGGGGAGTTTTGTTGTTTACCGCCAGTTTCGCGGTGCGGACATTATCCTGTGTCGAGCCCACGAAGGAGATGTGATTGGAGAAATCGCTCTGATCACCGGAAAGGTCCGTTCCGCTTCGGTCAGGGCCGAAAAGTCGAGCCAGGTCTACGTGATTTCCCTTAAAGACTTTCAGGAGAATTCCCACCATCTTCCGCCATGGTTCCTCCATCTGATCAAGGGGCTGGCCCACAGGGTCCGGTCAATCAACGAGTCGCTGGAAAGCTACCTCTCCGGCGATCTGAAGCCCGTGCCGCTCGTACCGGGTCGGCTCACGATTGCCGAGAATATTCAGGTTCCGGGATAGTGCTTTCTGTCGGGAGAACTCCACCTGACGACTTTGAAAGGACTTCAACTCTACATTAGCCGCAGCCTAAGGAAGGGAGTTCTCCGGTTCCGGTTTGACTTAACCGCCCTCAAGTCCGTCGATCCCAAGGCCTTGAAATTCTTCATCAAGTTCCAGCAGTACCTTCTCGGCATCCGGGGCCATCTTGAGCTCACCGGACTCAGCCTTTTGACAGACTCTGGAAAACCTCAGGGCTGAACCGCTTGCCGTCTCGAGATCCGGACGTTACCCTGAACTTCAGGGAGAGACTCCATGGGACGTCGATGCTGGGTGCTTCTGGGGGTTCTGGTCTTGGGCGGATGCGTGGGGTCCACCTCCCCCCGGGAGGCCGCCGAGGGCTACTTGAAAGCCCTTTCGGAACTGAACTTTGAACGGGCGTCCCAATTTGTGGGAGACGAAGGCCGGCGTGACTTCCAGGCCCTGCGCCAGCTCTACTCGGGGCTGAGCCCGGAGGAACGCAAGAAGTTCCAGTTTGGCGACTGGAAGGTCACCGACCAGGCGATCACCGGCGACACCGCCACCGTCGATTTCACCTTCGACGGGGTCAAACACGGCCAGCTGAGCCTGCACCGCGTGGCCGGCGCCTGGCTGGTCGACCACCGCCGCACCTTCTGAATCTCTCTCAGGGAATCACTGGAGCGATCATCTCATCCGTCAGTTCGATGACATCGTCGTCGAGGAGGTGCTGGAGCCCTTCGAGCGGGTTGATCTCCTTGTTGAGGACCTTATAGACCACGGGAATGATGCTGAGCTTCAGGGAGTACTTGAGGCAGAGCTGCCAGGCGTGCTGGGCCGCCACGATGCCCTCGGGCAGGTAGCCGATCTTGCCGATGTGGGCAATGATGTCGTCGAGGTTGGTGAACGGGCCCAGGATGTTCTTGAGGATGATTTCCTGACCAAACCGGCGGTTGCGTCCGAACTGGCTGCGGCACGTCACGTCGAGGTCTCCCACCCCGGCGATGCTGGTGAAGGTCTCCGGGTGGGTGGCTCCCATGGCCCGGCCGAGCACCTGGATCTCGCTGAGGCCCGCGGCCAGCAGGAGGGACTCGGTGTTGTCTCCAAAGAGGTTGGACTTCTCCTTGAGGGCGTCCATCATGCCAAAGGCGATGGCCACCACGTTCTTCAGGGCCGCGCAGACCTGGACTCCCACCACGTCCATCGACGCGAAGACCCGCAGGGTTCTGCCGTTCAAGAGGTCGCGGAATTTGATGGAGTTGCGGGGGTTGGGGCAGGCCGACACCAGCCCCGTGATCTTCCCGGTGACCACTTCCTCGGCGTGGCTGGGGCCCGAGATGTAGACCACGTTCCCCTTGTAGAAGCCCGGCAGGAAGTTCTCGATGCTCTCGACGATGGGCACGGGCCGGTCCGGACCTGGAAGGAAGCCCTTGGTCAGGACGCCGATGAGCGACCGTCCCTCCTGAATCGCGGGGATGCCAACGATGTCCTTCACGGTCCGTAGGATGAACAGGGAAGGCGTGGCCAGGATGAGGAACTCGCGCTCGGTGGCGGCCTCCACCACGTCGGACGTGGCCGTCACGGCCCCGGGGAGGACCGATCCGGGCAGGTACCGCGAATTGGTGTGGTTCTGGTTGATGTCGGCGGCCACCTCGGGCTCATGGGCCCAGAGGATGA
>JAHFSN010000215.1 GCA_023265735.1 Spirochaetaceae bacterium
TGACCCACGGTCACTTCACGCCGGACGGCCGTGTCTCCTGGCAGAACGAAGACGTAGTTCTTTCCCGACCGGGCCACCACCGATTCCTGGGGGGCCAGGACGGCGTGGGTGCGGTTGTCGAAGTACAGTTTCACCCGGGCAAACATCCCCAGGTCGACCCCTTCGGCGGTCCCGACGAACTTCAAACGGATGGTCTTGGTCCGCGAGGTGGTGTCGACCACGGGGTCGACCCGGTCCACCGCGGCCCGGAAGCTCTTCCCGGGGTAGGCCTCGAAGGTCACGTCGGCCCCCAGGCCGGTCCTCACCGAGGCCACCTGGGTCTCGGGCACCTTGCTCTCCACCTGAAGGTTCTGGAGGATGCCCACGGTTCCCAGGGACTGGGACGTGGACACGGTGGCGCCCTGCTGGGCCGACAGCGTGGTGATCGTTCCCGTCAGGGGGCTGTAGACCGGGCTGAGGCTGTAGCTGGCCCAGGGCTTCGACGGGTCCACGTTGGCGATGAGGGTCTTCCCCTTCACCACCGAGTCGCCCACCTTGACGAACACTTCGGTGAGCTTCCCGCCGGTATCGGGGTAGATGGCCACGTTGGTCTCGGTCACCACGTCTCCGGTGAGTTCCAGATAGTTGCGCAGGCTCCCGGTCTTCAGTTCCTGGGTGCGCACGCTGTAGACCGTCTCGGTGGCGGTCTTTCCTGGGCCCATGGCTCCGGGAGCCCCGGCCGGGGCACCCCCGGCGGCCATGCCTCCCTTTTTGGGAAGGTTGGGGACGACGATCAGCGCCGCGACCACCAGCACGAGGGCGACGGTCAGCAGGGTTTTGGTCCTAGTTTTCACGGTTTTCCTCCGAAGAGCGTCCCGAAGGGGACATCAAGTTCATATTCCAGATTGAGTACGGTCGAGATGAGGGAATACCGCTGGGCCAGCAGGTCGTAGCGGGCCTGGTTCAGGTCACCCTCGGTGTTCTGAAGGCTCAGCAGGTCCTTCGTCCCCCGTTTATAGGCCTCAAGGCTCAGATCGTAGGTCTTCTGGGCCAGTTCCACGTTCAGGGCCTGGGTCTGCAGGCTCTGAATGGCCTGCTGGATCTGCCGGAGGTCGTTCTGACGGGTCAGGGCGCTGTTGGTCCTGGTCTCCTGGAGCTGACTCTCAGCACTCCGGACAGATTCCTCTGCCTCGGTCAGTTTCTCTTTGCTGGTGGTCCAGGGAATAAAGGAGTCGAGGGAGTAGCTGAGCCGGAGCGTCAGGGCCCCCGAGTCGGCCCACTTGGCCCCGTCCTGAAGGCTGATCGCCGGGGAGTAAGTCCAGCCCAAGGTCGCCGTCGGCAGCCACGAGGAGGCCTGCTGGGCGGCCAGGCTGTACTTGGTCGCCTCGATGTTCAGCGCCGCCTGGCGTTCGCTGGGTGAAACCGTGTCTGTCCTGACCTTCGACAGGTCGAGGGTCTTTTCCACGGCGGTTTCCAACGACCCTTCCAAGACGAGGGCCTGGTCGAGGGGGAGACCCAGGAGAACCTTCAGCTGTCCGAGGTCGTTCTGGAAGCTGGCCTGGAGCTTCTGGTAGCTGGGCTTCAAGGTTTCCAGGCTCACCTGGGCCGAGAGCACGTCGAGGTCGGGGGCAAGGCCCGACTGAAATTTCAGCTTCGTGTCCGCCAGGCTCTTTTCCTTGCGCTGAATGTTCTCTTCGGCGAGCTTCAAGTTTTCCTTCTCGAGGAGAAGCGCCGCGTAGGCGAGCCTCACGTTCTTCTCCAGGGACTTCCTGGCTAAGTCATAGGTCAGCTGGCCCGATCGGTAGTTGAGCTTCACGGTTTCGAGGTTGGCCCAGACCGAGGGGGCCAGGGTGAGGGAGACCCCCGCCGACTGGCTGTAGACCCAGGGGGGATCGACCTTTGCCCCCAGGGCGTTGGTCGACTCGTTGCTCTTGGAAAGACCCGCTCCCAACGAGGTCGAGGGGAGAAAGACTCCCCAGGCGTTATCGGACTGGCGTTTCTTGGCGTCGAGGTCCCACGACGATCGCTGGAGGGAGAGGTTCTTCTCCACGGCCGTTTTCACCGCGCCGTCGACGGTCAAGACCGATTGGGCCCCCAGCGGAGCGAGCGCCCCCGCCACGAGCAGGAGCACCCAGCCCCCACGTCCTATGAATGACATCCTTTGGACTCCTTATGACCCTAAGGGTCGTCCTAAACCTAACCGATGTCCATTCTCAGGGCCATTAACGCCCCATGAAGGACCGATAATTTTCTGTTATCGCTCGATTTCCCACCTTTCCCTCGACCAGGGGCGTGTCTATACTCGGTCGCAGACATGGGAAAAGACCGCATCGCGATCGTTGAGGATATTGCCGAGATGGCCGAACTCATCCGCCTCTACCTCGAGAACGAAGGGTGGGAAACCCTGCGGTTCGAGACGGCCGAGGCAGCCCTCGAGGTGCTGGCCGTTGAGCCCGTGAACTTGGTCATCCTCGACCTCAATCTCCCCGGCATGAACGGGTTTGCCTTCCTCGATCGCTTTCGCCGGGACAGCACGACCCCGGTCCTCATCGTCTCGGCCCGGTCGGCGGATGAGGACATCATCACGGGCCTCGGCTATGGAGCCGACGAGTTCGTGACCAAGCCCTTCTCGCCCCGGGTGCTGGTGGCCCGGGTCAGGGCCATGCTCCGCCGGGCCCAGGGGCTGGCCGACCCAGCCTCCGACCAGGTGACCTTTGGCCCTTTCGCCTTCGACGCCGAGTCGTGCCTCCTCAAGAAGGGCCCCGAGCGAATTCCCCTCTCCAACAAGGAATTCGGGGTCTTGAAGTTCCTCATCGACCAAAAGGGAAGACCCGCCACCCCGGAGACCATCTACCGGGTGGTCTGGAAGAACGAGTTCGGCGACCTGACCGCCGTGGCGGTCTACATCCAGCGGCTGCGGCGAAAGATCGAACTCGACGCGTCGCATCCTCTCTATATTGAGACCGTGCCCGGCATGGGCTACCGGATCAACCTATGAGGATCCGCACCCAGTTCACGGCCCTGGTGGTGGGCATCTCGCTCATTCCGCTGCTTCTGCTGGGGGTGGGCTGGGTCATGGCCACGGCCAACCAGAGCCAGAACCCCCTCCCCTCCTACTCCGAGCTTCCCCGGGAGTCGATCGGGCTCACCGACGGCTCCACCTGGTCGAAGGTGGTCAGCGTGCTGGGCCACCGGCCGGTGAAGAGCCGCGTCTATGTGTTCGACGCCTCGTACCGGCTCATCTACTCGTCGGTCCCCGAACCGGGGGTTCCCCCGGGGGTGGCGGTGCCTCCCAACGTCCTCCTTAACGAGCTGAGCAAGCGCCAAGGGACGAGCGCCTTCCTGGTCAGGGTGGGAGACATCCCGGTTTGGATCTTGGCCCTGGTCGACAACAAGGAACTGAAGGGCGATCCGTTCCAGTGGTCCCTGGTGGTCTCGGGAATCATCTTGACCCTCATCCTGGTGTTCGCCATCGTCTTCTCGATCATTCTGGCGGGGCGGATCACGAGTTCCATCGTGCTCCTGGAAAAGGCGGTTCGACGGGTGGCCGAGGGTGACCTCGACACGAAAGTTGATGCCCGGCTGGGGAGCGACGAGATCCGGACCCTGGGCCGGTCGGTCGACCAGCTGCGGGTCTCACTCCAGGAGGAGAACAGCCGCAAGAGCCGGTTCGTCATGGGCCTCTCCCACGACCTCAAGACCCCCCTGGCCCTCATCAAGGGCTACGCCGAGCTGCTGCGCGACGGGCCCGTTCCCACGGAGAAGGCCCGGGTGGCCCACCTGGAGTTGGTCCTCGACAAGGTGGACCAGCTCGACGGCATGATCGAAGACCTCATCGACTACAGCAAGGCCAACACCGGGGAGTGGCAGCAGTCGTGGGCGGAGATTCCCCTCAAGGCCTTCCTGGAGGAGTACGCCCCAGAGGCGGCCCTCGACGCCCGGCTGCTGGGCCGCAACTTCGAGGCCGAGATTGACCTGCCGACCGACCTGAAGGTGTCCTTCGATCCCCGGTCCATCCAGCGGTGCCTGGAGAACCTGACCACCAACGCCATGCGGTACACTCGGGAGGGTGACAAGCTGGGCATCCGGGCTCAGGTCCGGGGTGACGCTGTGGAGATCATGGTCTGGGACACAGGCCCCGGGATAGCCTCCGAAGACCTTCCCCATATCTTCGACCTGTTTTACCGCGGCTCCGCCTCGCGCCGGGAGCCGGGCATGGGCATTGGTCTGGCCGTGGTGAAGACCATCATGGAAACCCACGGCTGGTCGATCCGGGCCGAGTCAAGTTCCGGCGCCCGGTTCATCATTACGATTCCTTGGCAACCGCCATCCGCCTCATCGAGCAGTCCAGGCCCCTCTGGCAAAGTTTAAGGGAACAATCAGACTTCTCAATGATGCAGGATGTCTTGAGGAGCAGCATGCCCATGACGGCATGGGATGAGCACTGGTACAGGGGAGCGACCCTCTGGGCCACAGACTCCAAACGTTCCCTGCATACCCGGCAGGGAACGGACAGGCCGCCAAAATCAAACCGTTCGTCCATGTATTCCTCCCCGAGAGTCCGGAATACTTTTGGAACATAACTTCAATATCTCCATCCTAGACCCACCAGCTCCCCTTGCCTAGGGCCAATTTCGTCGATCTTGGGGACAATTCGGACCGCCCCGGGGCCCCTAGTATGGTGTCCCACAAATTCGTCGGACAAAGGATATGTGACAGGACAACAGGATTTTCCGGATTGACAGGATGAACCGAGATTCAATTTCCACTCGCTCAGTTGAGAGAATCCTGGCAGGTGGCGAGCGAAGCGAAG
>JAHFSN010000216.1 GCA_023265735.1 Spirochaetaceae bacterium
AACAGATGTGCGACGACCTCATCCAGCGCACCCGGATTCCTTGCGAGAAGGCCTTGGCCGATGCCGGCCTGAAGCCCGAGGAACTCGACGAAGTCATCCTCGTCGGCGGTTCGACCCGCATCCCGGCGGTCCAGGAAATCGTGAAGGCCATCTTCCGGAAGGAGCCCAACAAGGGCGTGAACCCCGACGAAGTGGTGGCCGTGGGCGCCGCTATCCAGGGCGGTATCCATGGCGGAGACGTGAAGGACGTCCTCCTCCTCGACGTGACCCCCCTGTCCCTGGGCATCGAAACCCTGGGCGGCGTGTTCACCAAGCTCATCGAGCGCAACACCACCATCCCCACCCGGAAGAGCCAGGTGTTCAGCACCGCGTCGGACAACCAGAACGCCGTTTCCATCCACGTCCTCCAGGGCGAGCGGGAAATGGCGAGCCAGAACCGTACCCTGGGTCGGTTCGACCTGACCGACATTCCGCCGGCGCCGCGCGGCGTTCCGCAGATCGAGGTCACCTTCGACATCGACGCCAACGGCATCGTCCACGTGTCTGCCAAGGATCTGGGCACCGGCAAGGAACAGAAGATCCGGATCGAGTCGAGCTCGGGCCTCAATGAAGAAGAAATCAAGAAGATGGTTAGGGACGCCGAGAGCCACGCGGCCGAGGACAAGGCCTTCAAGGAAAAGATCGAGGCCCGAAACCAGGCCGACAGCCTGATCTTCAGCCTCGAGAAGCTGATCCGCGAGAACGGTGACAAGGTCAACGCCGACGACAAGGCCAAGGTGGAGTCCGCCATCGTCGACCTCAAGGCTGTTCTCGACAGCGGCGACGCCGAGACCATCAAGGCCAAGACCGAGGCCCTGAACCAGGCCAGCCACAAGATGTCGGAAGACCTCTACAAGGCCCAGGCCGCCGGCGCCGGCGCGGGTCCCCAACCCGGTCCCCAGCCCGGAGCCGGTCCCCAGGGTTCTGCGTCGAGCGGACCCAAGAACGCGGAAGACGCGGACTATGAGGTAGTCGACGACGAGGGCGATAAGAAGTAATTTGTCTTGAGAGCTACTGCGGCGGGTTTGGCCGGCGCGTCTTTCGTCTTCGAATGCTCGATGCCCGGTCTTCGACCGGATCATCTTGGAGTTTCGCCATGCGAAACTCCAGGGACTCGCCGCCAGGCGAGGACCGCGCTTCTCAGAACGAAAGTCGCTTGTCCAAACCCGTCCTCGCTACGCTCTCAAGCCAAATTGGCCGCCCCTGTTCCGGCAAGGCGGCGAGTGGTGGCTGTAGGAACCAACCCCCATGACTCCAGCAATGGAACCAGATGGGGGTTCTCAAATTTAGAAGTCCGCGCAGGAATCCTTTCCAGGCGGCCCGGTTCGGAAGATGAGCCGGTACGAGAATGAACTTGATTATGGCTGTAAAAGGCTTTTGAGCGTCGCGAGGAAGCCTTCGGGCAAGGGAAGGAGGGCGTGAGCGACGGAGCGTATCTTTGATACGTGAGTACGCGAGCCCCGACTGACCACAGATCCGAAGGCTCCGCAGCAGCTCAAAAGCCTTTTTCCAAGGGGCAACCGGTGGCGAAGAGAGATTATTACGAGGTCCTCGGACTTGAAAAGGGAGCCTCGGCGGAGGATGTGAAGAAGGCCTATCGAAAGTTGGCCATCCAGCACCATCCCGACAAGAATCCCGGCGACCATACCGCCGAGGAGAAGTTCAAGGAGGCTACTGAGGCGTACGAGATCCTCAGCGACCCCGAGAAGCGCGGCCGGTACGACCAGTTTGGTTTTGCAGGGATCGATCCGCAAGCGGGCGGCGGGTTCGGCGGTGCGGCGGCCCGGGACTTCGAAGATCTCTTTGGAAACGGGGCGTTCGGGGACATCTTTGGCTCGTTCTTCGGCTCAGGCGGACGCCGGGCCGACAGTACGCCTCGGGGCAGCGACCTGCGCTACGACCTCGAGGTCGATTTTGCCGACTCCGTGTACGGCAGCAAGGTGGAGCTCAGCTACACCCATTCCGCGTCCTGCACGGTGTGCGACGGGAGCGGCGCCGAGGCGGGATCAAAGAAACGGGTTTGCCCCACCTGCCAGGGGTCGGGCCAGGTGCGCCGGTCCAGCGGGTTCTTCAGCATTGCCCAGACCTGTCCGGGCTGCGGCGGCGAGGGCCACATCATCGACAAGCCCTGCCGGTCGTGCCGGGGAACGGGAACCGAGCGGAAATCTCAAAAGGTCAAGGTGACCATTCCCCCGGGCATCGAAAACGGCAAGCGCATTCGCCTCGAAGGCCAGGGCGACGCGGCTCCCCGGGGAGGCATCGCCGGCGACCTCTACGTCTACATCCACGTCAAGGAGCACGACTCCTTCGAGCGCAACGGCAACGACCTCTACTGCATGGTCCCCATCAGCATCACCCAGGCGGCACTGGGCGCCGAGATCAACGTCAGCACCCTTGACGCCAAGACGATCCGCCTCAAGATCCCCGCGGGGACCCAGACGGGCAAACTGTTCCGGATCAAGGACGCTGGGGTTCCGGTGCTCCAGGCCCCCACGCGCCGGGGTGACCTGTTCATCAAGGTGCAGATCCAGGTGCCGACCAACCTGAACGGCAAGGCCAAGGACCTGTTGGCCCAGCTGGCCCAGATCATTGGACAGGACGATTCTCCGCGCCCCGTGAAGCTGTCGAACATCGAGTGACCCGGTGAAGCTGGTCTTTGTCTCTGACATCCACGGCAAGTTTGACGCCCTGAAGGTGGCCCTGGCCGCCGCCGAGGCCGAGGCCCCCGACCTCTTCGTCCTGGGGGGTGACCTCTTGGCCAACGGTCCCCGCAATGGCGTCTTCGCCGGGTACGACCCGGCCCCCTGTGTCCCGCTGCTCAACGCGTGGGCCGACCGGGTGGTGGCCGTCCGGGGAAACTGCGACGCCGAGGTCGACCAGATGCTTCTGTCCTTTCCCCTGATGGCGGACTACGCTCACCTGGTGGTCGACGGCCAGCGGTTCTTCGTGACCCACGGTCACCGGTTCTTCGGGGACGAATTGCCGCCGTTGCCCCTCGGCACCATCGTGGTCAGCGGCCACACCCACCTCCCCGGAATTGGCGTTGATCGGGGCCTTACGTTCTTCAATCCGGGTTCCATTGCCCTGCCCAAGGGGGGACACCCGGCCACCTACGGCGTCTGGACTCCCGGTCAGGGACTCCAGCTCAAGACCCTCGACGGCCGTGCCTACCGACCTCCGGCCTAGGACGATCTAGGAGGCGTCGGATTCGCTCCTCGCCTTCGGAAGTCTCGCGGAGTCGCCCCATAAGCCTTGGCAAACAGGGTATTGAAGCTGCTTTTGGAGTTGAACCCGTTGGCGAAGGCCGTCTCCAATATGGTCTTCTCGGGGTGCTGAAGCAGATCCCGAGCGACGGCTTTGAGTCTCCATTCGTTGACGTAAGTGCAGAAGTTGGTGGCTCGCTTGCTGTGAAGATGGTAGGTCAACCTCTTGGGCTCCACGTCTAGCATCCGGGCCAGCTGTTTGAGGGTGAGACTGGGGTTCCTGTACGGGGCGACATTGTTCATCAAACCTTCGAGTTTGCTCGTGAGGTCGCCGGCTCCGACGTCCCACTGCTGGCTGCCTGGGGACCTGAGCTGCCGCGACGCCGCCTCGCCCCGACGAAAATAGCTGACCTCGATCTTGGAGAGGGCAAATCCCACCACGATGGGACAGAAGGCCATCAAGCCGCCGATCAAGGGTCCCTCGTTTCCTACGAGCCAAGAACTCATGCGGACCATCGAAGCACCCAAGAAGAGGAAGAGGAAGACGACCTGGCTGCGAAATCCCTCTGGGTTTGTCACTTTCCCAGCCCGTTTGATGTGAAGGGCCGCCGCGAGGCCGTGAATCATGGCCAGTCCATAGACCAGATCGGCAAGGAAGGAGAGAACGGCCATCGGCATCAACGCCGGGGTCGCGAAACGGTCTGGCAGCCGACCGGATCCTGACAGGAGGGGGCCCGCCGTCATCGCATTGTACAGTCCAAATCCCAGGGCAAAGAGGCCAGGAAGGACAAAGCGAATCGCCAGGTTTCTTACGGGCCTTTTGCCCTCACTCAAGACGGTGAGCGCGGCGACGTTGACCGAGGAGGCCGCCAGAAGATCGACCGAGATGTCGCTGAAGGCCAAGGCAGGAAAGAACAGGAGTCCCGCCAAATTCGTCCAGTAGTAGAAGAGAGCATAGCTCAAGCAGAAGCAGGCCAACGCCACACAATAGTGAACGGGGCGCTTGTTCTTGGCGACCAACTGGGCAACGACGAAGACGAGTACGCTTCCGCTACCGGCAATCAAGACGTCTTCCATGACGCATTTTACACCCGGGTTTTGGACGTCGAAAGCGTCCTCTTGGGTAAAATGGACCTCCAAAGGTTCAAAAAAAGTTTTCTGAACGACCATTTGGCGTGGCCGGTCTACTAATGTGCCCATGAAAACGTTTCGAATCGCGGGGATTCTGAGTCTGGGACTTGTCCTCTGGGCGGCGGTCCTCACCGCTTGCCAAAGCCCCGCGTGGCAAGGAAACATTCAGTCTTTTCACGATGACGGACTCTCGGTGGTCGCGCTGGACCGGTGCGTTGTCGAATGCCATGGGGTTACCAAGACCCTGGTTCCCTCGTTGGTCGAGTCGACGGCAACGCTGACGCTGACCAACCCCCGGTCCATCGCGGTTTCCTGCGGCGTCTCCGCCCAGGACGGGTCACTCTTTCAGTCGGGTCCTGTCGTTTCCGCCGTGCGATTGGACAAGGCCGTGTTTGTCTTCACCCCGGCGCTCC
>JAHFSN010000217.1 GCA_023265735.1 Spirochaetaceae bacterium
TCCACCCCTTCGAGCGGGGCTACGCCCTCCTGGTGTCGAACAAGGGGACCCTGATCTTCCACCCGGCCAAGGAGAAGATTGGCCAGAACATGTTCACCGAGTCGGACCAGACTAAGGCCCTGGTGGCCAGCCTGGGCCTCGACAAGGCCGTGGCCGAGGGCAAGGAGATCTCGTTCCTCAAGCCCGCCGGAGCCGATGCGAAGGAGGACTTCTGGTTTCAGTTCGTCCCCGTGGAAGTTCCCGGCACGTCGGCTCCCTGGAGCCTGGCCGTGGCCATTCCCAGGGCCGCCGTGGAGACCGGAGTGACCCAGATTCAGAACGTGTTCCTGGCCGTCGGGGCGTTCTTGGCGCTCCTCTTGGCCGTCCTGGTGGTGGGCTTCTCGCGGATCATCACAGTGCCCTTGCGGCATCTGAACCGTAACCTGCGCGAAATCGCCTCGGGGGAGGGAGACCTGACCCGGGAACTCCCCGTCCGGTCCCGCGACGAGCTGGGGGAGCTTTCCGAGCACTTCAACCGCTTCTTGGGGTTCCTCAACGGACTGCTGGTCCAGATTCAGACGGTGATCCGGCGCAACCAGGAGGTGTCGGCCACCTTGGCGGCCAGCATCGCCCAGTCGGCTGCGGCCGTCGAGCAGATCTCCCGGAACATGGGGTCCATGGAAGGCCGCACCGAACGGGTGGACGGCGAGGTGGTCCGGGCCGAGGAGGAGCTGTCGGCGGTGAAGACCTTCATGGGCCAGCTGCGGCGCAACATCGTCGAGCAGACGGCCCTGGTGGCCGAATCGGGCCGGGCCGCCGACCGGATCGCCGCCACCCTCGAGTCGGGAATGGTCGCCTCGCAGGAAATGGTCCAGGAATCGGAGGCCCTCATCCGGGTGGCCGAGGCCGGGGAGAAGGAGCTCGACGACACCCAGGCCGCCGTGGACAAGATCGGCTCGACGACTAAGGTGATCAGCGACATGCTGACCATCATCGACAACATCTCGGGCCAGACCAACCTGCTGGCCATGAACGCCGCCATCGAGGCGGCCCACGCCGGTACCGCCGGCCGGGGCTTTTCGGTGGTGGCCCAGGAGATCCGCAAGCTGGCCGAGGAAACGTCGCGCAACGCCAAGAACATTTCGGCGTCATTGGAGGACGTGGTCTCGTCCATCGACCTCGCCCTGGCCAACTCGGCCCAGACCCGCCAGGAGTTCGCCAGACTCCGCCAGGGCATCGACCTGATGGCCCGTAAGCTCACCGAAAACCAGCGGTCGATGACGTCGCTCCGTACCGAGGGCCTCGAGATCAGCGCCCAGCTGACGGGCCTCAACCAGGCGTCGGCCCAGCTGACAGCGTCGGGCGGCGAGGCCGAGGCCCGGGTGGAGCAGGTGGCCCAGCGACTCGTCCAGCTGACGGCCATCTCCCACGAGACCCGGGTGGGCATGAGCGAAGACACCTCGGGGCTGAGGGAAATTCAGAAGAATCTGGGCACTATCCAGGAGTCCAGCCGCGAGAACCAGGAACAGGTGGAACGCATCAGCCAGCTCGTCCACCGGTTCAAAGTGAAAGACAGCGAAGCCGTGGACCCCGAAACCGACGCCCTCGAGAGGAGATAGATTCATGACCCCCGATGCCCAAACCGCCGAGGTGTACGAACGCCTGGTAGCCGAGCTGACCCGGGAGCCGGGTGTGACCTTTCCCCGGTCCCAGCCGGGCGCTCGAAACACCTTCGGGTCGAACGCCCTGCACGTGAACGGAAAAATCTTCTGCATGGTCGATGCCCGGGGTCGTTTCGTGGTGAAGCTGCCCCAGGATCTGGTCCAGGCCCTGCTGGCCGACGGCCGGGGTGCCCGGTTCGAGATGGGGAAGGCTCGCTGGATGAAGGAATGGGTGGTTTTGGTCCCCGGTACCGAGGCCCTCTGGCACGATTTTGCCCGCCAGGCCCTAGGGTTTGTCCGGCAACTCCACCCGGAAGGTCGTCCCTTGACCTCGTCCGGGGCTGAAGGCGCGCACGGAGCCGCCGTGGAGGGTGACGATGCGGCGCACCAGGGCCAGGCCTAGGCCGCTTCCCTCGGCTCCCCGGGACGAGTCGACCTTGTAGAACCTCTCGAACACCCGGTCGGTGTCTTCGGGGGCCAGGCCGATGCCGGTGTCCGAGACTTCCACGGCCCGGGACCCCTGGGGCAGGGCCACGAGGATGCGGCCCTGGGGCGGGGTGAATTTCACGGCGTTCTGCAGCAGGTTGATCCAGACCTGGTTCCACAGCTCCTGGTTGCCCACCACGGTCGTTTCGGCCAGGTCGGCCTCGACCACCAGCTCCTTGGCGGTCCAGAGTGGTTCGAGGGCCACGATGACCCCTCGAATCTGGCTGTCGAGCCGGAAGGGCGCCGGGTCGGGGGGGCCGTCGCGGTCCTCGAGGGCACCCAGCTTGAGGAGGGTGTCGCTGAGCCGGCTGAGGCGCCGGGCCTCGACCTCGATGATATCGAGGGAACGCCGCCGGAGGTCGTCGGGAAGGTGGGGGTCCTTGAGGGTCTGGGTGAACCCCAGGATGGAGGTAAGGGGCGACTGGAACTCGTGGCTCACGTCGGCCACGAACTGCCGCCTCAGGTCCTCCATCCGGGCCAGGGACCCCGCCATGGTGTTGAGGTTCTCGGCCATGATCTTGAAGGTGCCGCCGGGGCCCCCTCCGATCTTTTCCATCTCGCCCGTGGGAATCTGGACCTTGTAGTCTCCCTGGGTGATCCGTAGGAGAGCCTCGTTGAACAGGCCAAACACGTCGGGCCTCCGGCTTCCCATGACGGCGGCCAGGGCCCAGCCGAACAGGAACACCACCACAAAGGCGAGGCCGAAGGCCACCATACCCCGTCCTACGGTCCCCAGCGGGAACGCGCCCAGCACCTGCCAAGCCCCCCACCAGGCCAGGGCGCCGATGCTCCCCATCAGGCCGAGGGTTCCCACCATCCGGAGCCCCAGGGCCCCGTGGCGATGTTCGCGGTGCCGTCTCACGGGGCCACCTCCAGCCGGTAGCCCACGCCCCGGACCGGAGTGATCCGGTACCCGTAGGTATCTTCGTCAAATCGGGTGCGCAGGCGGTTGATGTAGACGTCGACGGTCCGGTCCGACCCGGTATAGTCGCTCCCCCAGATGGTGTCGAGGAGCTGTTCCCGGGTGAACAGGCGGCCCGGCGACCGGGCCAGCTTTTCGAGCAGCTGGAACTCCCGGGCGGGGACCTTGTGGGGCTTGTCGCCTTCGAAGACCACCAGGTTGGCCGTGTCGAGGCGTAGCCGGGGTCCCAGGGTCACCGGGGCCTCGGCGTTTGCCCCCGAACGTTTGAGCAGCGCCTTCACCCGGGCCACCAGCTCCACGGTCTCGAAGGGTTTGGGCAGGTAGTCGTCGGCCCCGGCGTCGAAGCCCCGCAGTTTCTGGTGGATCTCCCCCAGGGCCGTGAGCATCAGAATGGGAACGTTGCTCGTCTTGCGCAGCCTTCGGCACACCTCGCGGCCGTCGAACCCCGGCAGCAGAACATCGAGGACGACCAGATCGAACGACTCGGCGGCGGCGGCCTCCAGGGCCTGGGGACCCGTGGCGGCCTGGACCACCTGGTGCCCCGCCGCGGTGAGCGACAGGGTCACCAGTTCGAGGATATGGGGATCGTCGTCAACGACCAGCAACCGCGACATCTTGTTCCATTGTAGCGTTCCAGCGCAGCTGCTGCTGGGCAAAGGCCCGGTACAGCGCGTGGGTTTCGACAAGTTCGTTGTGACGGCCGCTGCCGGTCAGCTCCCCGTTCTCGAGGAACAGGATGCGGTCGGACCCGACCACGGTGCTGAGCCGGTGGGCGATGACCAGGGTGGTCCGGCCCTTCATAAGGGTCGCCAGGGCCTGCTGGACGGCCATCTCGCTTACCGAGTCGAGGCTGGCCGTGGCCTCGTCGAGGATCAGGATGGCGGGATCGCGCAGCAGGGCCCGGGCGATGGCCAGCCGCTGGCGCTGGCCGCCCGAGAGCTTTACTCCCCGTTCGCCCACCTCGGTGTCGTAGCCCTTTTCGAGGGCCTCGATGAAGTCGGCGGCGTTGGCGGCCCGGGCGGCCTCGCGGATCTGGGCGTCGCTCACCTCGCCCAGGCCGTAGGCGATGTTGTCGCGGATGGTCCCGGCCAACAGCGGACTGTCCTGGGGCACGTAGCCGATGAGGGACCGCCACGACAGCAGGTCGAGGGTGGCCACGTCTTGGTCCCCCCAGCGGACGATTCCGGACCCGGGCTGGTAGAAGCGTTCGAGGAGGGAGAACACCGTGGTCTTGCCGCCCCCCGAGGGGCCCACGATGGCGGTGACGGTACCCGGTTCCAGTCGGAAGCTGAGGTTCTTCAGGACGGGCCGGTCGGCGGTGTAGCCGAAGGACACGTTGTCGAAGACCACGGCCTGGGGGGCCGGGTGGGGCTGGTCCCCCCTTCCTTGGGGTTCCACCGGGGCGTCGAGGAGCTCGAGGATGCTGTCGGTGGCGCCCCGGGCCTTCTGGAGCTGGTTGAAGAACTGGACGATTTGGGTGGCCGGCATGACGACCTGGATGAGGTAGAGGATGAAGGCCACCAGCCCCCCGGCGGTCAGGGCCCCCGACGAGATGCGCAGGCCTCCGTAACCGACCACCACCACCAGCAGGGCCATCATCACCAGCCCCATGATGGGCGACAGCACCGACTGCACCTTGCCTTCCCGGCGGCCCAGGCGGAACAGATCGGCCACCGCCGACCGGCCCCGGGCCTGCTCCTGGGTTTCGGCTCCCGAGGACTTGAC
>JAHFSN010000218.1 GCA_023265735.1 Spirochaetaceae bacterium
AGCACGGGCCACATCCTCCGGTCACCCAATTCGAAGGGGAGTTTGCCGGTCACCCGGAGGACCCCCGCGTCAAAGTCTGCCAGTACACCATCGAGGTCGAGGAAAAGCCTGAGACTTTTCTGCATGAACGTATTGTAACCCTCAAACCCTCGGCACTCAACAGCCTGTTGGGGTACCTTGCCATTCCTGGGCGATTTCGGTAGATTGGCCTCTGTCGGGGAATTAGCTCAGTTGGTAGAGCGATTGGTTCGCAATCAATAGGTCAGGGGTTCGAATCCCCTATTCTCCATCCCGACTTCCCAAAAAAAAGACCTCCCGTCACCGGTCAAGAACTGGTGGCTGCGGAGGTCTTTTTTGTTTGCATTCACGAAGGACGAGGAACCCCAAGGTCCCCCACCCGGATAGACTAGGCCGTCTTGGGCTTGCGGCCCCGGGGCTTGCCGGTCGTGCTCTTGGTGCCTTCGCCCAGAATGGCCTTCACCCTCTTCTCAAACTCGGCCACCACCTTCTCTTGGGCATTGGGAGGGAGGACAAAATCGGTCTTGTCCCAACCCGGATACAGATCCTTCCAGGTCTGCAGCGCAATCTGATTCTTCTCTTCCTTTGTCAATTTTCTCTTGGCGGGTGCGGCTTTCTGCCTCGTGCTAACCTTGGGAAGTCCCTTCTCACCCCGGAGCGTATTCAGGATTTTGAGCGCATTAATGGGAGAACGAGTTCGTTTTTTTTCCGTGGTATCAGACATTTCTGCCTCCTTAACTTCTTCCATAATAACTCGACATGGGACGTAACAGCAAGTGTTTTGATTTCTCCCTGAGAACTTTGATGATGGAATTGTGCGAAATCCTAGACTTCTTACAAAGATCCGCTAATTCTGCGAATTGTCACGGTAACCCTTCGTCCTCGTTCTTGGTCCCTTTCCTTAAGATTCCCAATTTATAAAGGCAAATGTAGGGGTCACCATTCCGCCGTAGTAGGACTTGGATTTATCGGGACGAATCTTCAAATTGGCTTTCCCTCCCTGGGAGACTTTGAGCCGCACAGGCTGGGTCTTTTCGAAGACCATATCCGTGAAAAATGTCTCATCGTAGAACGCCACGGCCAGGGGGGTTCGCGCGTCGAGACGGACGGCCAGGGGAAAGAAGAAGCGGTACTGAATGCGTCCTCCAGGGGTCATGGCTGCGCGAAAGTTCGTGGGTTCTGGGACGGCGAGGCGTTTGGTTCCGAGCTGAAAATGGCTGTAGTAATCGTACGCCTTGAGATTCTCAAAGTAGGTCTTCCGGATGGAGGCGTTGACTGCATCGTCGATCCTGCCCTTGCCCTGGGGATCGTTGTCCTCCAGGATGAGCTGGCTGAAGACCTCATCGAAGGTCCAAACGGCCCAGACCCCCTCTACGAAGCCCCCCTGGATGGTCATTTCGGCTTGGACGTCGGCCCAGACATGGGGATGGGCCGCGAGGACCGCGCCCGAGGCGAGGAAAAACCAGAGGGTGAAGACTTGTTTGCAGTTCATGGGGTCCTTGTCCGAACTACTCGACCGCTTTAATCGCCAAGGGGTCGAAAACCCGGGTTTGGTTGCGGCCGCCGTGCTTGGCCGCGTACAAAGCTTGGTCGGCTCGCTCGATGAACGTGGAGGAGTCGGCCACCAGGTCGTCGGTGTGGGTGTGGGAGACTCCGATGCTCACGGTCACCGAGAGGAGCTTGTCACCGAAGGCGACCCGACGTTCGGCAATCGTGCGTCGGATTCGCTCACCAATGAGGTACCCTTTGTCAGGGTCGCACTGGATGAGAAGGACGGCGAACTCCTCGCCGCCAAACCGTGCCGCCATGTCTTCGACACGAATGCTCTCACGGATGGACTTGGAAACTTCCTTCAGCACCCAGTCGCCGGCCAAGTGTCCGTAGGTGTCGTTGAATTTCTTGAAATGATCCACATCGAGCATGAGCAGAGTGGTCCGAGACTTGTAGCGCCGCAGGCGGGCCAACTCCTCTTCCAGACGCTTCATGAAGAACGAGTGGTTGTAGAGCTCCGTCTTGAGGTCGACGATGGCCCGGCGAAAGTGGAGGGTATTCTGAAGACTGATGGAAACAAAATCGATGAGACGGTCGAGGTAGGCCGTCTCCTGCACCGTGTACGCTTCACCGAGGATCTTTTCGCCCACGACAATGAAGCCGTAGACGCCGTCGAGCCCCAGGAGCGGGATGACCTTGGCCGGATTGAGGACCTTGAAGGGGTCGGTGAGGGATTCTCGTCCCACCATATATTCAAAGACCCGAAAATCGACGGCCTGGGGTGAGAGCGAAAAGAAGTGCCTATAGGGCTCCAGGTAGGGAATTTGGACGGGGGATTCGATGGGTTTCGTGTTATGGAAACAGATGACCCGCGGCCTCCCAGAGCCGATCTCATCCTCGACGACAAAGGTCAAATAGGAAGGAACAAACCGGTTGATCAGCTTTTCGGCCACGTAGTCGGTGGTGGAGCGAACGTCACGAAACCGGAACAGATTTTTCGCGTCTTCGATGAGAAGCTCATCGTCGAGGAGCAGAGTTTGCAGCTTGTCCAGTTGGGCGAGAACGCCGAGGTCCTTCAGGGCCTGAAAGTCCGGCAGCGGCTTCCCGAGAACCTCCGGTTCCTTTTCCATACCCCCATAAACTAACCGACGTTGCTCCAGAAAGGAAGCCCCCCCCTTGGACGAAAGGACGACCTGTGCCAGGATACGCCCATGTTTAGGCTCAATAACCCTCTGGTCGTCCTCGACCTGGAGGCCACCGCTGGCAAGGACGAACAAGGCCGGCAAACCAACAACTGCATCATCGATATCGGCGCCGTATACCTGGACGAGCGGCTGGAAGTCCTGGGAACGTTCCAGTCCCTGGTAAAGCCCACCGAAGACGTCACTCCCTTCATCACCCAACTCACGGGCATCACCCCCGCCATGGTCGCGGACCAGCCATCGTTCGCCGAGGTGGGCACCGGGTTCTCCCGGTGGGTCGAAGGTCTGGCCGGAAATTTGAAGAAGGTCCGTCTGGCGGCCTGGGGCAACTACTTCGACATCCCCCTGCTTCGCCGCAACTACCACGACGCGGGCCTCGACTTTCCCTTTCCAGGAACAGCCCTCGACGTGAAGACCCTCGCGTTTCTCTGGCTGTCTCAGAGCGGAAGGCGCACCGACAAAGTCAGCCTCGAGTATCTGGCAGAGCATTTTGATCTGAAGGTGGAGGGGCGCTGGCACAGGGCCCTGACCGACGCCCAGGTCACTGCGGGCATCCTCGTTTCGGTTTGGCGCGACCTGGAGGGCTTCTTCGTCCCCGTCAAGGAGGGGGAGCCTCATCGTCTGGTTCGATGGTCCACGGAGCCAGGGCCGCGTCCATGAGGGCCAAGGTGGCCTCGTCGCCGCTGGCCACCGCGTAGTCCCGTACGCTCCGGCCCAGGTAGTCCTGGTCTTCGGGAATGGCCCCCCAGTCGAGGAGAACCCTCACGTCTTCGGCCCGTCCGGCGGCGCAGGCCCGCATGAGCGGCGTGACGCCCGAACTACTGGGAGCCCGGGCCCCCAGGCCCCGGGCTAAGAGGACCTTGAGCATCTCCGGGTGGGGAGACCCCGCCGCCCAATGGACCAGGCCCTCGCCCCGGCGGTCCACCAGGTCCGCCCGGGCCCCCGAGGCGATGAGGGTCTCGAAGAGGTCGATGCGGCCCAAGGCAGCGGCCGAGAACAGCAGGTTCCGTCCCTGGGCGTCGACGCCGTCGAGGGGGACACCGCGCCAGCGCAGGGCAAAGACGGCCTCGGCGTTTCCCCGGGAGACGGCCCAGGCGGCGGGCGTGAGGTCATTCTCGGCCAGTTCCCGGGGGGGCGCTTCGGATTGCGTCAGGTTCCACACTTCTCCGGCGTCGTTGTTGGCCAGGGCCCAGTAGAGGGGAGTTTCGCCGGAGGCCAAGCCGGCGGCGGCGAGGAACAGCACGACCCAGAGGCGCATCATGGTTTCATCATCGGCGAAAACGCGGTCCAGCAAGAGGGGCCTCGCGGTTGGGTCATGGTACAAATTCGTGGGTCTATTGTCCCCACTCTCCATTTCTGAGGTGATTGTTAAACAATCCTACGATGCCGTATAGTGGGGCCATGGGAATCCGAACGGCCTTGCACCACCTGACCGAGTACACCTACGACCGCGCCGTCCGCCTGGGGCCCCAGCTGATTCGGCTTCGGCCCGCGGCCCATTCCCGGACGACGGTCCTTTCGTATTCGCTGAGGGTTTCTCCTGAACCCCACTTCCTCAACTGGGTCCACGACCCCTGGGGCAACCTCCAGGCCCGGGTGGTCTTTCCCGACCTGGTCCGCTTCTTTCGCGTCGAGGTGGACCTGGTGGCCGACCTCACGGTCTACAACCCCTTCGACTTCTTTTTGGAACCCGAGGCCGAGACCTGGCCCTTTCCCCTGGCGCCGTCTTTGGCGGGCGACTTGACCCCCTACCTGGCCCCGGGGGACCGTGGGCCCCTGAGCCTTCGTTACCTGGAGGGATTTGACCGCACCCCGGGCCGCCGGACCATCGACGTGCTGGTGGAACTGAACCGCCGGGTGGCCGCCGACGTGGCGTACACCGTGAGGATGGAGCCCAACGTCCAGAGTCCCGACGAGACCCTGCGGCGGGGCAGCGGGTCGTGCCGGGATTCGGCGGTGCTCCTCATGGAGGTGCTCCGCTCGTTTGGGTTCGCCGCCCGGTTTGTTTCCGGGTACCTGCTGCAGCTCGTCCCCGACCGCAAGCCGTTGACGGGTCC
>JAHFSN010000009.1 GCA_023265735.1 Spirochaetaceae bacterium
GGAAGTTGGGGTAACCGTATTCAACGGTATGCGGGATCACCACGTGGAAGGCTTTGCCCAAGGGCGGATGGTCCACGGGAGTTGAGCTGACCAGGAAGGGCTGGGTGAGGGCCTTTCCATCGAGGAGGCGCTTCTCTGAATCGTTGACGGGGTTGGGTCCCACGGGGCGGAACGCGTAGGTGGCCAGCTTGTGGTTGGGCATTTCGAAGGCCTCGGACAGCAGGACCGACGAAGCTCCCGGATTCTGGCGGATAAACAGGTGATAGCCGTCGTCGCCGGCCTCGATGAGGACGTCGCCCGCCCCCAAGACGAGGTCGGACGCCGGCGCGGTCTGGGAGTATCCCGGAGCCAGGGCCCCCATGAGCAGAACAATTCCCCAAACCCAGAAACGAACGGTGTTCATGGACCCAATATCGGCGGCTTCCTATCCTTTCGTGAGGACCGAAGGGAAGAGGACGGGAGAACCGGGAGTCGGGTAGGTGGCCAGGTTTCGGAACTCCGCCAACCATCGGTCGAGCCAGGCGGTCCGGGCGGCGGCGGTCCAGACCTGGGGAAGGAACGGCACGACGGTCCAAGGGGTCCCCGCGACCGACCGGGCTCCCGGGACATTCTGGGCGAAAAAGTGGGGAGACCGGGTCACGTAGATCCAGATCCTGTCGGTGCCGTCCGAGTACAGGCCTCGCCACGCGTCCACCGGCTGCACCGGATCCACGGGCACCGAATCGACCGCTTCGGGTCCCGTTTGGAGGACCCAGGGCTCTGCGGCCGCCAGGGGGAAGGCCACCAGGACCCCCCACAGGACCAAGGCGGCCTTCACGCCGTTTCCGCGAGCCGATGGAACAGGGCCTTGTCCTTGACGGACAGGGTTTCTCCCGCCAGGGCCAGGGCTCCTTGGTCGAGCAGACTGCGGATCAGAGATTCCACCTCGGCCTTGGGGCAGCCGAGGGTCATGCCCAACTCCTCCTGGATCTGGTGGACGGTACCCATTCCATCCTCTTTCTGCGCCAAGACTTGGAGGGCCACCCAGAGGGAGTGCTGGCTGGTCTGCCGGGCCATCTGCCCAATCTGGGCATTGGCCGAACCCAGCCGCCGGCACAGACGGTCGATGATGCTCAGGGCGATCTTGGGGTTCTTTTCGACGAGCTGCTCGAGCCCAACGCGGTCAAAGGCCAGAAGCTGAGTCTTCGCCTGAGCCCGGGCCCGGGCGGTCCGGCGAATTCGGTTGACGATGGCCATTTCTCCGAAGAACTCGCCTTTCTCGAGGGTGGCCACGGGAGTATCGTGGCCATTGATCGTCCGGCTGATCATCACCTGGCCGTCTTGGATGATGAACATGTGGTCGCCCTCGTCGTTCTCCTCAAAGATCAACTCGCCGGGCTCGAAGATGCGGCCGTATTTCTGCATCAGGGGATTGGAATCCATGGTTCCAGTATAAACCTGTGGAGATTTTGAAGCAAATCCTTTCCGGAGGTCGTCCTGCGGCTGGAGGTTCCCATGAAGCGTTTGCTGTTGGTCGTCCTTCCCTGGGTGACGGGCTGCGGTCCGGCGCCCCTCATCGACACCGTTCCCCCCCGGCTGGTCGACACGCAGGTGTCGGCCGACGGCCGGGAGCTCGCTCTCGATTTCGACGAACCCGTGGTCGAAGCCAAGACCCAGGTCAACGCCAAACCGCCCCAGCGCCCCGCCAAGATCGAAAAGGAATCGGTGAAGGTGCCCCTTCCCTCGGGTCTCAAGCCGGGCAAAGACTACCGCTGGACCGCCGACGTGAAGGACGCCGGGAGCAACCTGACCTCGGTGGCCGGTCGGTTCTACGGCCCCAACGACCACCCGGCGCAACTGTGCCTCAATGAAGTCCGGGTGGCGGGTTCGGGGGCCCACACCGACTTCGTCGAGCTGAAGGTGGAGTCAGGAGGGAGCCTGGGCGGGTGGACCCTGGAGGCGGCGGCGGGCCCCGAGGCCAAACAGAGGCTCATCTTTCCCGACGTCACGGTGGCCGAGGGGGACTATGTGGTCGTCCACTACAGGCCGACGGGGGATCCGGCCGAGCGGGACGAAACGACGTCGGCCGACGAGAGCGGAGGTTCGGATACCTCGGGGGCGTGGGACTTCTGGCAACCCGATGGCAAAGGCCTGCCCGCCACCAAGGGCTGGATTGGGCTCCGAGACCGGCCCGACAAGCCATTGGCCGACGCCTTGGTGTACAGCCAGAAACCGGGCGAGGGCCTAACCCTCATCCAGAAGGCGGGGTGGACGAACCGGGACGAACTCGACCCCACGAACTGCACGGCGACCCGCACGTGGAACCGCGACGGAGCGGCTTGGATTCTCGTGGCCAACGGTCACGCCACCCCGGGCCGGGCCAATGAGCTCATTCACTGGGGAGGGCCGACTTCCAGCAGCGCAAAGACCGCCAAGTCCAAAGGACGAAGTCCGGGTCGTCGGAGGGCATGGTCACATCGAGGAAACCGAGCCGTCCCCGGGTCCAGCGCCAGGGGGGCGGCGGGGGAAGGTCCATCCGAGGCGGCTCGTCCCCCGGAAGTCCTGGGGGCCCAAACCAGAAGGCCCCGACCCGACCCCCGGCGTCCCAGGCCTCCAGGACGAGCTGCCCGCCGTCCCAGCTCCACGATCCCGGCGCGACCCAACCTTCCGGCGCCCTTTCCCCAGACTCCAGAACGACGTGAGGAGGAACCGCCGTCCACGCCCGTCCCACCGTCCGGGCAAGTTCCTCCTGGAATCGGACCAGGCGGTTGTCGCCGTCGGGAGGCAGCCACACCCTCCGGACAAGGTTCATTTTTTTCCTCCCCCGTGGTAGTATGCGGCTATGATCCAGAAGATCAACCGCCTCGTCGAGACGGTCGTCAAGGGCTTCGTGGGAACCTCGGACCTCGAGTGTGTCCAGCGAATTCCCTACCATGGGGGAGGGCTCCCCGATTCCCCCCTGTTCTGCCTCAAGGCAGATCTCATCTTCCGGGGCTCGATTCCGCCTTTTCCGGATCGTCTGCAATTCCTTTCCAGGCCTCAGTTCGTGGAGACTTCGCTCTCCCGAGAAAAGGACAGGTTCTTTTTGGAGGACATGCCGGTCCACCTCAACTACAAGCAGGTCAGCACCATCGAAGCGGAGCTGGCGGCCCTGGGGAATCCTCGGACCTCGCACTTGGACACCACCTACGGGCTGTTCCGCCTGCACCACGGCATCCCCGCGTACGAGAAATCGCCCTGGCTCAAAGAGGTCAAGGAGAGGCTCCAAACGTTGCCCGAGAGCTTCTGGGCCTTCCAGCGGAACAACCTTTCCGGCCGCCTGGAGCACCTGTTGTCGGACCTGGCGGCAGCGGTTTTCAACCGCGATCCCCTGTTCTTCCAAATCAGCCTGGCCAGTTTCCTGCAAACCCTGGCGGAATTCTTGTTTGCCCTGAGTCGGCAGTTTGTTTGTCCACCGGAGGAGCTGAAGTTTCAACTCGACGGCCTCGGGACACTTCCCCCCGGGTTTACCGGCTACTTCGACTCCCTCGTTCGTGACGACGGCGAGTTTGACCACGAACGCAGGCTGGCCCTGGCCCGACACCTTGCCGAAAGCGTGTTGGCCAATTCCTGATGGGTCTCGGCTCTTCCAAGGGATGGCTCGGCATGCGCCTTCCGGTGTGCGCCGGTTGGCTGGCGCTTCTCCTTTTTGGCGCGCCTTCTCCCGGTCAAGGGGTGGGTCTGCTGGTTCAACCCGATGGCAGTCGGGTCTCCCTTCAGGAAGCCGCTGTCGGCGATCGTCGAGTCCTGACATTTCCCCATCGTGCTGTTTCATCCCGGTCCTGGCTGTCGCTTCCGGTGGGAGCTGCCGCGACCGAAATCCAAGTTGTGACCCCGGAGGGCCCCCAAGCCTGGCTGGTTCCCACCGTTGTGGCTCCGGGGACGAGGATCGCCTTCGAGGTGCCGGGCTCGGTTGTTTCGGTGTCCCTCCGGGGCGTCCTTCCCGAGGCCCTGGTCCTCACCCGAACGGTGGTCCGCCCAGGAGACCCCGTGACCCCCTGGGTGACCCGGTCGCTGACCGATCTTCAGATTGACTTGCCGCCTTGGACAGTGCCCGAGGGTTTCACTCCCCTGCTCCGGGTGACGCGGGCCGAAAAGACCCCCTGGGAAGGGTACTTCTCCAGGGGCAAGAGACTCCTGCACGTCCGGTTTCAGCCGTCGGTGACCCAATGGGACTTTTCTCCGGACGCCTGGGGCTTCGTGCCGTCGCGGATCGTCATTCCCGGCGATGCCTCCCTGACCGAGGTCAGGGTCAGGGCCGTTGGTCGGGACGCTGACCTCCCCGCAGACCCCAAGACCATCCTCGCCTGGCCGGCTTCGCGGTGGCGTGACCCGAGGCGAGAGTGGTTCTCGTGGTCGGGGACTTCGGTCCTGGTCCTGGTGACTGCGGACTACCAGGCCCAGGATGACTACCTCAAGCGACTGGCCTATTTTGTGGAGAAGCCGGGGTTCCGTGGCACCCTGGCCCAGGACGCGCAGATTGCGAAACTCCATGGGTGGAACGCCCATGATTACGCGGCCCCCGACCTGGCCCGCTTCTTTGCCAAGGCTCAGTCCGAAGGGTTTCCCCTCAACCGGTCGGAGGTCGAGCTTCGCGACCGCCTCGTCGCGGCGGGCATCCTGGTCGCCACGGCAGACCGTTCCTGGGCACCGGGTACGGGGGCTCTCGTCGGCATCAGCCTGGAATCACCGCCGGCCCTGCGGGCCACCTTCCTTGTCCACGAGTCGTTCCACGGGCTCTACTACACCTCGAAGGAATTTCGGGACGGCGTCGCGCGCGCCTGGGACGGGTTGTCGGAGGGCGCCAGGGCCCGGTTTCGGTCCTTCTTGGCCCATTTCTCGGCAGAATCCCAATACGACGCGGCCAACGAGGCCTTGATGATCAACGAGTTCCAGGCGTACCTCCTCCAGAGGTCGGCACGGGAATGGACCCTTTTCCTTCGGGAACGGGTCTTGGCCAGAGAGGCTCGCCCCGAGGAGGCCAAGGCCTGGCTAGAGGAGTATCTGACGGCCGCCCGGTCCCTCGATGGGCTGGTCCACGGTCTCTACGGGCTGAATTCGGGAAATGTGTCCTTGGTCACGGTTCTTTCGAAACCGGAAACCTGAGCTTGATCTCGGCTCCCCCCTCGGGGATGTTGCGGACCTCCACCCGGCCGCCCAGGGTCAGCATGATCACGTCGACGAGGGCCAGACCCAGGCCCAAACCTTCGGAGTGGTGCATGATGTTGCCGGTGCTGAAGGGCTGGAACAGCGTGGATAACGTGTTCTCCAGGAACCCGGGGCCGGAGTCCTGGACAGCGAGCACTTCCCAGGCTCCCTCCCTGTGAAACTCGACGGTGACGCTCGGGTGGGGCCCGGCATACTTCAGGGCGTTCTCCAGAAGGTTCTTGAGGACCTCGATAACCAGCTGGGCGTCGGTAAAGAGTTCGGCGCCTTCGGGGCCCTTCCACACCAAATCCAAAGTCTGGTTCTTCTCCAGGCGTGACACCACCTGTTCCTCGGCCAATCGCAGCAGAGGTTCGATGCGGAAGGTCTGCCGGTGAATGGACCGCTTGCCCGTGGACAGGCTGGAGAAGTCCAGGGCCATCCGCGTCGACCTCTCTAGCCTTCGAGCCGACTCGTCCACGTGACCCAGAAATTCCAGGGTCTCCGGATCGGTGAGGCTGGGTCGAATCAGCTCCACGAAGCCCAGAATTCCGTTGAGGGGCGTTCGCAGCTCGTGGCTGATGAGGGCGAGCATGTTGTCCTTGGCCTCTTGGAGCCGGACGATCTGCTGCTGGGACTCCCGCAGTTCCTCGGTCCGGAGTCTCACCTCTTTCTCCAGGCGTTTCTGGTATCGGGCCTCTTCCCGGGTCCCGTGGGCCACCGTCAGCTCCTTGTGGATCAGGGTAAGGAAGAGCTTCCAGTCCAGGGGCTTGAGGATGAAGCTTCCTATGCCCAGATTGATCAAAGGGATGAGGTTTCCCGAGTCGCTGTAGGCCGAGGTGACCAAAATGGCCTGTTGGGGGTGGGACTTCTGGATGCCTCGAATGAGGTCGATCCCCGTCATCTCGGGCATGTTGATGTCCGTGATGACCAGGATGAACTCCTCCGACTGAAAGGCTTCGAGGGCCTGGACCCCATTCTCGGCGGTCACCACCCGGGCAAAAAGCGTCTCGAGGGTCTCGGTGATCTCGGATCGGATGGTCGGGTCGTCTTCGACGTAGAGCACCGATGAGCCTTCAGAAAGCCTGAGGAGGGAAGCAACAAGTTCCCCTGGGGAGGGTTGGTTCATGGGATTCCCCGGGGAATCGAACAGCTGAAGCGATTGATCCCATCTTGGGATTCCACCTCGAGGGTTCCTCCATGGTGCGATTCCACAATGAGCTTGGCCATGTAGAGACCGAGGCCCGTTTGGACGCCGTCGCGGAGGGGATAGTAGGGATCATAGAGATGCGGAAGCACCTCGGCAGGGATGGGCGTCCCATTGTTCTCGAGGCGAAGCCAGACCCAGCGCTCATCGGCCTCGAGGGCGATGAGAAGGCGTCCGGACCCCGTCCGGACCGCCGAAAGGGCAGCCCGGGCGTTACCGATCAATTCCAGGACGACCTGCATGAACTCCCCGGGAAAGACCCGGGCGCTCGCGGGTTTCTGTGGGAAGCGGGTCTCCACATCGACGTGAAGGGTAACCAGGGCGGGGTTCACGAGGTCGAGGGCCCGGTGAACCAGCACGGAAAGATCCTCGACACTCTTGTGCTTGGACGCCGTGTAGAAGTTGCGAAACACGTCGATGGTCTCCGAAAGAAATTGCACGGACTGGGCCATCTTCTCGAGCTTGGACTGAAGGTAATCGGCCGGAAGCGGCCCCATCTGCGTCTTCAGCTGGATATTGCCTATCAGCGACATGACTGCGGTGAGGGGCTGCCGCCATTGATGGGCAATCATGCTCAGCAGTTCGCCAGCCTGGGCCTGCCGGAGTCTGATCTCTACCAAGTAGCGCTGGTGGGCCAGGGCCTCCCGGGCGGCGACCTCGCGACCGATGTCCTCGTAACAGGCGGCGTAGGCCTTTCCTCCCAATTCCGGATGGTCCACGGGAAAGAGCCGGACTCGAAAAGGAACCTCTCCTCGCTCCTGGGTGCGAATCCGGGCCTCCCCCTTCCAGGACTCTTCCTGTTCCGCCTGGGCGACGATTTGGTCACGGGAAAGCCCTTCGATTTCCGAAGGCAGGAGGCACTGTAGTTCCCCTATCTCGTCACGGGGAGGGGCCCCGAACTGCCGGCGATATGCGGCGTTGCAGAACAGCACGTGGAACTCCCTGTCGAGCAATTCGAGAGGAAAGGGAATCTGGCCAAGGATACCCAGGGCGCGGATCGCCCCCGAGTCCATTTCTAGACCCGAAACAGTTGCCATGTTAGCAATACTAAGCTATAAACACCCGAACCGAAAGAGATTCCCTCCCTTGATCTTCTTGGTGACCCCATGGTAGTCTCGTTCCCTAGAGTTTTTTGAAGGGGTTTTCTTATGGCGAGAAGATGCGATATTTGCGGCAAGGGAACGACCACTGGACACAATGTCCCCCGCAAAGGTCAGCCGAAGAAGCAGGGGGGAGCGGGTCAGCACATTGGTGTTCGGACTCTGCGAAAGTTCAAGGCTAACATTGTGAGCGTGAAAACTGTCCTCGATGGAACCAGACTGACCGTAAAGGTCTGCACTTCTTGCCTGAAGGCCAACAAAGTCGCCAAAGTCTGATCGTTCCGCTTCCGGGTCAAAGGCCGCCGTTGAGGCGGCTTTTTTTATGCCCTGAGGCCGGGGACCAGTCCCGGACCCCCAAAAAAAGGGACCGGCCCTTCGGCCGGCCCCTCTCGACAAAGAACGGACTAGAAGCGGAACAGCATGTCCTCGTAGGTCGGATAGGGATAGAACTCGGCCGGGAGGATCCTCTCCAAGGCGTCGACCTCCTTGCGCAGGTCGCCCATGGCCGCGAAGACATCCTTGCGGAAGCTCTGGGCCTTGGCGTGCACGTCGTCGGTGCCGCGAGCCTTGGCCAGCTTGGCCTCCAGGGCGTCGAGGGCGCCGTAAGACTTCTCGACCAGGGCGCCGCCTTCCTTCAGCTGCTTCTCAGCACCCGAAGTGGGGAGCTTCGCTGACTTCAGGGTCTCGATGGTGCCGGTCAGGCCCGTCAGCCATTCGAGGGCAGCGGGGAGAATGTTCTTCTTGACCATTTCCACCATGACGCCAGCCTCGATGTTGATCGTCTTGGCGTACTTCTCAAGGTAGATCTCCACCCGGCTGTGCAACTCTTCTTCACTGAAGACCTTGTGCTTCGTAAACAGGGCGATGCTCTTCTGGGAGGCGTACTCGGGAATGCAGTCGACCCAAGCCTTGACGTTGGGGAGGCCCCGCTTGGCGGCTTCGACTTCCCAGTCGGGGGAGTATCCGTTCCCATTGAAGACCACCTTCCGGTGGGCCTTGTAGCTCTCGGCGATGATCTTCTTGGTCTCGGCCAGCTTGTCCGAGGCCTTCTCGAGCCTGTCGGCAAACTTGGACAGGACGTCGGCCACCACGGTGTTCAGAACCACGTTCGGGCCGCTGATGGAGTCGCCGGCGGGAACCATGCGGAACTCGAACTTATTGCCGGTGAAGGCAAACGGACTCGTGCGGTTTCGGTCGGTCAGGTCCTTGGGAAGGTCGGGGAGACTGTTGTGTCCCAGTTCGAGCTTAACGCCCTCCTTGACCTTGATCTCCTTGCCGTCGGCGATGGCGTCGAGGATCTCGCTCATCTGGCTGCCCAAGAAGATCGAGATGATGGCGGGAGGAGCTTCGTTCGCACCAAGCCGATGATCGTTTCCGGGGTTACCGGCGGCGGTCCGGAGCAAGAGAGCGTTGTCGTCGACGGCCTCGACTACGGCGGCGGCGAACAGAAGGAACTGGGCGTTGTCCTGGGGATTCTTACCAGGGTCGAGGAGGTTCTTACCATCGTCTGTACCCATGGACCAGTTGTTGTGCTTGCCCGATCCGTTGACGCCGGCGAAGGGCTTCTCGTGAAGAAGTCCGGCCAAGCCGTGACGGCTGGCGACCTTGCGCAGAGTCTCCATGACGAGCTGGTTCTGGTCGGCCGAAACGTTGGACGTGTCGAAAATGACGGCAATTTCGTACTGGTGGGGAGCCACCTCGTTGTGCTGGGTCTTGGCAGTGATGCCAAGCTTCCACAGTTCCTCGTTGAACTCCCTCATGAAACCAGCGACGTTGTCGGGAATGGCCCCGAAGTAGTGGTCTTCCAGTTCCTGTCCCTTGGCGGGCAGGGCGCCGACCACGGTCCGGCCGGTGAGGAGCAGGTCGGGGCGGTCGTTGAAATACTGCTCGTCGATCAGGAAGTACTCCTGCTCGGGACCCACGGTGGTCACCACGCGGGTCGAAGTGGTGTTGCCCAGGGTCTTGAGAACCCGGACAGCCTGGACGCTCAAGGCCTCCATGGACCGCAGCAGGGCGGTCTTCTTGTCGAGGGCCTGACCGTGGTAACCCACAAATGCCGTGGGGATACAGAGGGTCACGCCGGTGGCGTCGGTCTTCAAGAAGGCGGGGGACGAGGTGTCCCAAGCCGTGTAGCCGCGGGCTTCAAAGGTGGCGCGCAGGCCGCCCGACGGGAACGAAGACGCGTCGGGCTCACCTTGGGTCAGTTCCTTGCCCGAAAATTCCATGATGACGGTGCCGTCGCCGACAGGGCTGATGAAGGAATCATGCTTCTCGGCGGTGATCCCGGTCAAAGGCTGGAACCAGTGGGTGTAGTGAGTCGCGCCTTTTTCCAAGGCCCAGTCTTTCAGAGCGTTGGCCACCACTTCGGCGACCTCAGGGGTCAGCTTCTTCTTGCCGGCCTGAACCTGCTTCAGCTCTTTGTAGATGGATTTAGGTAGTCGCTGGCGCTGGGTCGCGTCGTTAAACGTATTGCTACCGAACAGGGCGGGGACGCCGCTGACGGTCTCGACGGTGTCGGACATCTCGTCTCTCCTTGTTGTCATGAGTATCACTATGAATTGGCAATATCTGTGCCAACGGCACGACGGGGAGAATTGTCTTCTGGAATCGAGAATTACGCAAGAGTCGAGATTCCGGGGCGAAGGCGAAAAGTTACCGAATGGTTCCTGACGCCTACGGGATTGTAAGGTTTTCGGCCGCTGGCCAGACCTGAAACTTCCGCACGTAGCCCACGGGCCGATAGGTTTCCTTGGCCTGACGGAGACCCGGTTCTCCCAGGTCCTGCTCGCGGTTGATCAGGGGAAAGTGGTTCCTCAGCTGCTGGGCCCACTCCTGAAATACGGTCTGGTACACGCCCTTGTATTCCCCGTCGGCCTTCTCAAAATGGATGGTGAAGGCTGCTCCCCGCTGGGTGGGTTCGCCTTGGGCAAAGGCCACGACCTTGCCGCCAAGGGTCCAGATACGACCCTGCAGCTCGAGTTCCTTGCGGTGGAGGATGGCATCCTTCGAGGGGAGGTAATCGCTGCGATCCTCCCGGCGCGACTGCCAAAGTTCCAGAAGGGCCAAAGCGTCTTGGGTGTCCGCGTCGGAGTCATCCATGTCTCGTCCCCGGACGCCCTCGGGATAGGCTGCTTGGAACTGGTTAACGTGGTTTCGCTTCTTGTGGAACTTTTTGCCGTCGAGGGTGGCCATTTCGGCGCTGTCGTAGAGGTAGTCCCAGTTGTCGCGGTCGTCCCTGACCTCGTAACCCCAGGACGCCAGTTCGGGGGCCAAGGTCTCGGCCTGGTGGGCATTGAGGTTCTTCAGAAAGTCGTGGGACGAGAAGAGTTCCGCCAGGGTGCCGCGGTCCGGCAGTCCCCAGGGCGCCGAGAAGAATCTCTTCCCATTCTTCGTCCCAGAAAGGAGATACTTCCCTTCGTCGAACCGACAGAGCCGGTACCCGTAGGTGTGCCGGAAGAGCCAGATGTTGGAAAAGGTGAACTCCGACAACCCCGCTTCCAACTGCTGAAACCACGGATGCAGCTCCTGTCTCATGGACAAGTCAATGGGGGCAAACTCGGGGTAGGAGGGAAGCATGGTTTTGAATGTACATTCAAAATCCGAGGGGGGCAAGGAAGGCGAATTGACACCTGTCGGGGCGGGCGACTAAAATCCGAGGATGTCCCGGTTCTTCCCCCTCCCATTTGTGATCTGCGTCCTCGTAGGTGGCGCGGGCCTTTCGGCCCAAGCGCTGGAAGGACGTACCAACCCCCACCAGTTGGCCGTAGTCCGCGCAGCCGTTCTCGATGGGCGGCTTCCGCCCTACGATACCTGGCCCCAACCGGCGGCGGCCCCGGAAGGCGAAGAGAAAGTGACGGGGGGCAGCGACTTTGAGGGGATCCTGGGGGTCGGGGCCCGATGGAACAACCAGGCCTTCTGGGATCAGTACCTGTTCGAACCGGGGGACAAGAACGCTTTCGGCCGATGGACCGTCCACGCCGAGGCTAAGGAGCACTGGGGCTTCGTCCTCCACGCCGATCTCTACGACCGGACCCCGGGCTGGCACGCCACCACCCTGCTGTGGCCCACGGCCACCAGCGCGGTTCCCCTGGAATCGCACTTTCTGACCCAGAGCTATCTCTGGTACAACTTCAAACCTCTTCAGATCGAGATCGGCCGCGATCGAGTACACATGGGCCCCCTCGACCACTCGCTGATCCTGTCCGACGCCGTGCCCTTCCTCGACATGATCCGGGGGACCATAGGCGGCGGCCCCTGGACCCTCGATTGGATCGTGGCCACCCCCGAGACCCGGGCCCAGGGCGGCGGAACGGACGTGCAAGATTTCGTCCTGCTGAACACCCACCGCCTGGAGTACCGGGCGGACACCTGGATGTGGTCGATGTCAGAGAACTACATCGTCCACCGCCTCAGCAATGGTCCCCTCTACATGGCCGACCTCATCCCCGTCGGGATCACCCATCAGCTCGACATGAATCCGAACAACAACTGCCTCCTGTTCGACGGCCAGTGGGTCCCCGCCCCCGGGTACCGGGTCATGGGCCAGTTCGGGTTCGACGATATCGATGGGCGGGCGTTAGGCCTTCCGGACAACCCGGTACCGACCATCTGGGCCTTCCTGCTGGGCACCGAATGGCAGGGAGACTACGCCGATGGAGCCACGAGGCTCTACGGTGAAGTCGGTATGACCCACTACCTCTGGGGCAACTTCGGCGACCCCCTGGCCCAGGCCCGCTATCTCATCGTCTTAGACCAGCGGACCGAATCCATGCCCCTCACCTCCCCCTACGGACCAGGGACGGCCTGGGTCAACCTTTCGACGCGCTGGACGCTGGGCATCCTGACCCTGGGGGGCAAGATCGAAGTCTTTGTGACCAAGGAAGGCGCCGACTTCTCGACGCCCTACGGCTATGACTGGGGACTGGAAGGCTTTGGCTCCAGCCCCAGTGAACGGCTGTCGCTCCTCGCCCAATGGCAGCTCTCACCCGACTTGAGCACCCGCTTTGAACCCATCCAGTACCTCCACGCTGGCCAAGCGACTCTCGAGGCCAAGGTCACGTTGGACTGGACGCCTTGACCGTCTTCCTGGCTCCCGGCCGAGAAAAGCTCGCCCTCAACCGTCACCCCTGGGTCTTCTCGGGGGCCGTGGCCCGACTCGAAGGAACGCCCTCCCCCGGCGAAGTGGTCGA
Source organism: Spirochaetaceae bacterium (assembly GCA_023265735.1). Lineage (GTDB taxonomy): Bacteria > Spirochaetota > Spirochaetia > JABEVK01 > JABEVK01 > JAIFLN01. The sequence continues at coordinate 12,660 of JAHFSN010000009.1, forward strand.
AGTGAGGACCAGTGCGGGGGCCTTCGTGGCTTCCGGGCAGTTCAACCCCACCTCAAAGATTCGGCTCCGGCTCCTGGAATGGAAAGAAGGTGTCGCCATCGACGAAGGATGGTACCAGCAGCGCCTCGACGAGGCCTGGGCCCTTCGCCAGCCCGTGACGGCTGAGACCGACGCCTACCGGGTTTTCTTCTCGGAATCCGACGGGATTCCCGGGCTCATCGCCGACCGGTTTGGGCCCTTCCTCGTGGTCCAGTTTCTCACCAGCGGGGCCGACCGGGAAAAGCAGCGTCTCACTGAACTCCTGGCCAGAACTGTGCCCGGCCTCGAGGGCATCTGGGAGAAGTCCGACGGCGACGGGCGGAGGCTGGAGGGTCTGGCGAACTCCGAGGGACTCCTCTGGGGGAAGGCCCCGGGAGAGATCGAGATCCGGGAGAACGGGAACCGCTACCTCGTGGATCCTTCGTCGCAGAAGACGGGGTTCTACACCGACCAGAGGGACAACCGCCGACTGGTGGCCCCTTGGCTGGCGGGCCGGCGGGTCCTCGACGCGTTCACCTTCACCGGGGGGTTCGCCGTAGCGGCCCTGGCCGCCGGAGCCCGGTCCGTCACCCTCCTCGACAGCAGCGCCGACGCCCTGGCCCAGGCCCGGCGAAACCTGGCGCTAGGGGGATGGAAGCCCGAGGAGGTTCTCGAGGGGGACGCGTTCCAACTGCTCCGGGACCTGCGCAAACGCGGCGATTCCTACGGCGCCATCGTCCTCGATCCCCCGAAACTGGCCACCAGCCGGGAGCACCTGGAAAAGGCCCTCCGGGGCTACAAAGACCTGAACCTGCAGGCCCTGAAGCTCATCGAGTCGGGTGGCTACATCGCCACGTTCAGCTGCAGCGGACTGGTCGACTTTGCCACGTTCCGCGAGGTGATCGCCTTCGCCGCCAAGGACTCGGGCCGCCGGGTCGACGTGATCCGCCAGCTCCATCAGGCTCCGTGCCACCCCATCCGGACGAGTATGCCGGAGGCGGAGTATCTCAAAGGCCTCCTCCTCAGAGTCGTCTAGGATCTCGGCTCAAGTCGCTATCGCGTCTTGAGCCTGGAACACGCCGGGGGGCACTCCGAGCGAGTTCTGCTGTTGGTATCACTCGTTGGCCTTTGGCCTCGAGAATGGGCGCGGGGTGACGATCACTCTTTGGCCTTCGGCTTTGAGGGGGGCGCTCTCTTGTGACTTAGTGGTATTTCACGATCAGGGCGTTCTGGTTTCCCGGAAAGGCGATGGGAACGGACACGGTACCCGACAGGGAAAGCGGCGAACTGCCGCTAAAGTCTCCAACGGCGTAGACGTTCCCTTGGGAATCCATGAAGACACTCTTGTACTCGCTGGAATCGGAGTTCGACGGGACCGTCGAAGCGCTTGTGGTCTTTCCGCTGGAGTCGTAGCGAACCAAGAGGGCGTTGGAGCCGATATTGAGCGAGGTCACCACCCGCCCTAATCCAAAGTCGGCGGTGCCTGCGTTGGTGATGGTCCCGGCGGCCGCCACGTTGCCGGAACTGTCGCAGGCCACGCCGTTGAACTGGGTGACGACGGAACCCGAGCCGACGGTTCTTGCCCACAGCGTGGTGCCGGCGGGACTGTATTTCACCACGACGCCGTTGAGACCCGAAATCGAGGCCGTGACGGCTTGGCCGTTTCCGAAATCGTAGGTTCCCGGCCCGGTGATCGCCCCAGCTGCGTAGAGATTGCCGGCCGCGTCACTGCAAACCGAGGTAAAAAAGCTGATGCCCGGGGCCCCGGGCCCCGTGGTCCTCACCCATTGGGTCAGGCCGTTGGTGTCATATTTCACCACCAAGGCGTTTTGAGGAGTCGCCCCCTGCCAGCCGCCCGTGGCGACCTGCCCGTTTCCAAAATCTTGCTGGAGGCCCCCGGTGCCAGAAAACCACCCCGACACGACGATGTTCCCCGAGGGATCCGTCGTAATCCCCTGATAGCAGGTCGCCAGACCTCCCGAGGGCGGCGTTTGCGCCCATACGGGAATCCCGCTGGGGTCGTACTTGATCAGCACTCCGTTATTGTTGCTGTAGTCGCTCGAATTTGTCCCGATCGCCGTAACGGATCCACCCGCGGAACTGCCAATGGTGTAGGCCCCATTCCACTCGATGATCCCTGCCAGGTAGCTGTTTCCCGACCCATCGACGGCGGCCCCGTAGCCGACACTCGTGTTGCTTGACGTCGGAGCGGAGATCCATTGCGCCGCGCCGCTCGCATCGAATTTGACCATCACCAATTCCCAGGGAGAACTGGAACTGGGGACAAAGCTCACAGCGTTCCCATATTGAAGGAGACTGCCGTTGGTGCGGGCGTACCCAGCGACATACGAGTTGCCCGCCGAGTCGGTCGCCATTCCTAAGAACAGATTGTCGAACTGCTCGTTGGTCGTCGTCTGAGACCAGAGCGCGGTGCCGGAAGAGTTGTATTTGACGAGAACGCTGTTGCTGTTGCCGTTCGAGAGGGTCGCGAAGGCTCCTGCCCCGAAGTCGTACACGGCCCCCGACCCGAGGGCCCCCGAGACGTACAGATTTCCGGCGGAGTCCATACTCACGCCCGCCAAATTCGAATAGCTATTGGCCGAAGTTGCCGAAACCGCCTGTCGGGGAGTCAACGTAACCGGAATAGTTTTCCAAACGACGGTGCCGGGATTCTCACACGAGCCGAGGAGGCAAGCCCCCATCAGCAAGCCCGCTAAACCGCATCGCACAGGGCCCCGGGAACGAGAGCCCCGGGTACCGAGGAACAGACCATTCTCTTGGTTCTGGAAGACCGGCAACTTGGGTACCATCCACTTAAAATGATACCTGACATAATAACTCTTAAATGAGGAGCAGACCAGCCCCCGTCAGGACGAGACTTGGGCGTCTTTCCAGAAAGCGACGTAGCCGCTGAAGTCCTTGCCAACCTTGGTGAGGGCCGTGGGATACGGTTTCGGGTAGCTCCAGGCGGTATCCGGGCTGCGGACCCCGTCCTTTTCTAGGGTCCAGTACTGGCAGACGCCCTTCCAAGGACAGGTGTACGGCGTGGGGCTGGTCTGAAGGTACTCGGTCCTCACCCGGTGAGGCGGAAAGTACCAGTTGCCTTCGATGGAGATGAGTTCGTCCTGGGGCGCTTCGGCGACGATGTGCCCTTTCCATGTCACTTTCATGGGGACTCCTTTCGTCCCAAGATACGGAACGACGGGGAGAAAGGACAAGGAATCTTGCGGAGTCTCGTCACGCGGGGCACTTGATGGACCGACATCGGATGGACGCCACTCCCCTGCGGTCAGGGAGTCTCGTCGTCCAAGATCTCGACGTTGGGACTTGGGGTGTATTTCCACCCAATCTGCAGGACCTTTCGTCTTTCGTCGGAACTGCGAACCGTACCAAGATGCAGGGCCTCAAAAAGCTGACGGACCATTCGCACATTGTTGTAGAGAACGCGATAGCTGGAACACTGACTAGCCTTGGTATCTTGACAGCTCTGACAGAGGACCTTGGTCTCCAAGTACATGACTTGCGAGCACGTGACCCAAGGCCCCCTCGTAAGGAGATGCCAAGCCACGCAGCAAGAACCCTGTCCAATGACGGGGGAGAAATCCAGTCCGTCTACCCTGAGGACCGTCTTGCCGGTGACAATCGTTCTGGAGGGCTGTCGGAGAATTCTCAGCGTCGAAGTCAGCAAAAGCGACGCCAAGAAGGTGTTGTAAACGTTATAGATCAAAGACTCCCACCATCTTGGTTCCTGCCTTGTGCAAAGGGCGTATCCCATCAAGATGATCCAGACAAAGAAGATGATCGTGGAAAACAAACCAAAGCTGAAGACCGGCAGCCGGCTATCGAGTCCCAAGAGGGCCGGGAAGAAAAGGTCATACCTATACAGCACCAAGATAATTAACTGAACCAGGAACATGAAGATGGCGGAGAAGAAATCCTGGTGAATGCTCAGTCCGACAAAACAGACAAAAAGAAAGCTTCCGCCACCGTAAGCCACCAAGAGGACAAATGCTTTGGAGACTCGTTTCACCGTGAAAAAGAGAAAGACAAGGATCGCGCCACCCAAGGACTCGAGAGCAACGGGGACGACCGTACCAGGCAAGACCACCTTCTGGCCGGGTGAACCA
>JAHFSN010000219.1 GCA_023265735.1 Spirochaetaceae bacterium
ATTGGCCGGACCCGCCCAGTCCTTGGCGGAAGTGTACCGCCCCGAGCCCGGCTGGAACCGGTGGTCGTGGCCCTGGGGAAAGATCACCCTTTTTGTGGGGGACGCCCGGGAACTTCCCCTCCAGTCTCCCGGGTTTCTTCCGTCCGACGTGTGGTTCCTCGACGGATTTGCCCCCGATCGGAACCCCGAAATCTGGGACCCCCGGGTGCTCAAGTGGATAGGCGAAACCACCAAAACCGGTGGCACGGCGTCCACGTTTACCGCCGCTGGAGTCGTCAAGCGGGCCCTGCGCGAGGCCGGATTCGCGGTCAGCCGCAGACCAGGATGGGGCCGGAAGCGGCATATGGTTCGGGCGGTACGATGACTTGCCGTTTCGCCCCATTTGTCGTATTCTATATAGGAAAGCAGAGATATTGAGCAAGGAAGGTATGTTGTGAGCCAAAAACTAACGACCGAGGACTTCAAGAAGAAGGTCTTCGATTTTGAAGCCAACCAGGCCTGGAAGTTCGAGGGCGAGCTTCCGGCCATCGTCGATTTTTACGCGGACTGGTGCGGTCCCTGCAAGATGGTTTCCCCGATCCTCGACGCCATTGGCGAGGAATACGTGGGGAAAGTGAACGTGTACAAGGTGAACACCGACGAAGAGCAGGCCCTCTCGGCAGCCTTCGGCATCCAGAGCATCCCCAGCCTGCTGTTCATCCCCAAGAGCGGAGACCCCCGGATGTCCATGGGAGCCCTCCCCAAGGCCCAGATTCTCAAGGCTATGAAAGAAGTCATGGCCGTGGAATGACCCCCCGGCCCCTTAAGGCCGGTGGATTTCGATCCGGTCGCGCCCCTGTTCCTTGGCCCGATACAGAGCGGTATCGGCGGCCTTGAGGAGTTCGCTCAGGTTCGGGTGATCGCCCTTTCGGAGGGTTGAGATCCCGAGACTGAGGGAAGGCCGGCGTTCCACAAAGGGAAAATCGCGGTTCTTGAAGAGCTGGCTGAGCCGAAGGGCCACTTGGTGGGCTTGTTCCTCGTTCGTCGTGGGAAGAAGCACGACGAACTCGTCGCCGCCGTAGCGGCACACGACGTCGTCCTTCCGCAGGACCGCCAGACAGGTTCGCGAAAAATGCTGAAGGACGTTGTCACCCTGGGCGTGACCATAGGTGTCGTTAATGGCCTTGAAGTAGTCCAAGTCGACCATGAAGATGGCTAGGTCCTCTTCCTTTTCCACGGCGTGTTCAAAAAGCTTGGGGCCCACCCTCTCCAGCCGTCGCCTGGTGCCCAGGCCGGTCAGCACGTCGGTTTCGCTGGCTTCCTGGGTGGCCCGGAATTGGCGGGCGTTGAAGAGCCCTATGGCTACATTGTCGCCGAAGGCGAGGGCGGGCCACACGTACTCGCTGCGAAAGAAGCCCGTCTCCTCGTGCCAGAACTCCATCACTCCCCGGACGGACCCACGAAAGACGAGGGGAATCCCCAGCCACGACGCCCGGTAGGCCGTACCCCGCATTCCGAGCCGGGCTTCCAAGTTGTCGATGATGAGGGGAGCCTTGTCCCGCAGAACCTGGGACACCAGTGTGCCCGTGGAGGGGGCAAAGAGCTCCATGGTGTCGGGGGCGTCCTTCTGGCCCAGCAGTTCCAGGGTGCTGTCCACCGAGGCCCAAACCCGGGCGCCCGTGAAGGGAAAGAGCGTTTCGGCCTGTTCCAGGATACGGGGAATGGTACTCTCGAGTTCGAGGGACGCCGTGACCACGGAGCCCGCCACCCGAAGACTCTCGGACATGAGGTAGCGACGCTCGAGCTCGAGGAAGCGGTTTTGGAGGAGCGCCTCGGATTGCCTCTTGAGACTGATGTCGCGGTCGAGCCCAAAAAAGTGCGCCATCCGGCCGTCGGGCTGCCTGTCGAGGACGACCCCAAAGGTTTGAACCCATCGGTAGTGTCCCTTCTTTCCCTTGAAACGGTACTCCGCAAAGAATTCGTCTTCCTGACCGTCGTTGACCCGCGTCCACAGGGTTTGATAGGTGGAACGATCGGCGGGGTGAATAGCCTCCAAAAAACCGGGACTCTGGAGTTCAGTGCCTTCGAAACCCAAACTGGCCATGAGACGGCTTGGCGTGGCTTCTCTGAGAACCGCGTCCACAAAAAAGAACCCCGTATCACGGAGGTGACCCCAAAATTCAGGAAGATGCCGGAAAGGATCTCCGTTCCTCCATGCCTCATCCATAAGCGGAATCGTACCATGACGAGAACAAACTGAGAAGACCAGGGGGCCGTCCACTGGTCGTCCCTTTCCGACGTTCAATAGCTGAAGGTGCCGCTCATTCCGCCGGGACCGACCTTGGGCTTAGGCCCTTCCTGGGTGGGGGCAGGGGTGTCGGTATTCATGGTGGGGATGAGGCTGATCTGCTGGCCGTTGACTTCGGCGAAGAAAGGGACGAAGAAGGAGGAATTCTCCTCGCCGGGCTGCTGGGCCTTGGCTTCGACACCCAGAAGATCGAAGGTCCTCTCTGTGCCGGCCGCGAGGATCAGGCTCGACGCCTGGTTCAGGGTCAGGGGGACGGGGGCGTGCCCGGGGCTGAGGAATCGCGGATCGCGGTTGTTGTTCATGGCGAGCTTTCCCGTCAGCCGCAGGTACGTCCCTTGGACGGTGGCCCCCTCGACCCAAGTAAATCCGGGGATCTTCAGGAGGTAGAAGCCGAAGTAGTCGGGTACACGCTGGGTTTGGGCCTCGGCGGGCGCCAGGAACATCAGCCCCAGAAGGAGCAAAAGGACGAGTTTCATGGGACAACCTCGAAGATAAGACTGTTCTGCACCCCCAAGGTATCACGAGCCCTTCGTGCTGGTCCCCTGGCGTAACCTTCTGGACCAAACCGAGTCTAGAAGTTTGACAGGCCGCAGAAAATCGGGCGTCATAGACAGAGGGGGACTTTTGATGAAACGAAGCTGGACCATCCTGGCGCTCTTGGGCCTGATTCTGACCTGGGGAGCCGGGGCCCAGGCCCCGACGCTGGCTCCCGAGATCCTTTCGGGCGTTCTGCCCAATGGGATCACCTACTACATTCAGAAGAACGACCGTCCCCAAAACCGGGTTCAGTTAAGCCTCGTGGTCCATGCGGGGAGCGTCCTCGAGACCGAGGAACAGAGGGGAATCGCCCACCTTCTCGAGCACATGCAGTTCCAGGGAACGGAACACTTCGGACCCCAGGAGATCGTGAACTTTCTGGAAAGCAACGGCATGAAGTTCGGGGCTGACCTCAACGCGAGTACCGGGTTCACCAGCACCCAGTACTTTCTGGTTCTTCCCACCGACAAGCCCGCCGCCTTGGTGACCGGATTACAAATCCTCGACGATTGGTCCCATGGGCCGAAGATCACTCCTTCGATTTTGGAGAACGAGAAGAAGGTCGTCCTGGAAGAGGGACGACTGCGGATGGAGAACGTCCGTGGCCGGGTCTCCGATTTTGTGGTGCCCGTCTTTTACGATGGTTCCCTGTACGCCCACCGGCTTCCCATTGGCAACCTTGATGTGATTCGGGGCGCCACCCCGGAACTCGTCTTGAGTTTCAGCCAGGCCTGGTACCAACCGGAGAACATGGCCGTGACCATCGTGGGCGACATCGATCCCGCGGCCATCCAGAAGCAGCTGGTTGCCCAGTTTGTGTCGCGGGGTCCGGTGAAGGCCGCGGCGAAGGTGACCGATCCAGGCCTGGCTCCTCAGAAGGATCGACTGGCCAAGGCGTTTCAAGACAAGGAAATGGCCTCACCGCAGATTCAGTGGATCACTTCGGGAGACTTGCCCCTGGGGTCTTACCGGGAGTTCCGGCACGCCCAGCTTCTTGACGCCCTGATGTCGCGTATCCTCAACACGAGGCTGTCGGAACTGAGTCGGAATTCCGACCCGCCCTTTCAAGACGCGGGGATCTTTGCCCGGGTGGGATTCGGCAAGACCTGGGAAAGGACCTTTGCGGTCGAACCCTACGATGGCCAGGCTCCCCGGGCCGTCGAGGCCTTCGCAACGGAGCTCGAACGGGCCCGGGCGAACGGGTTCGGCGCCACGGACTTCCAGTTGGCCGTCTCCGAACTCAAGTCCCAAATTGAGACGCTCTACGCCCAGCGCAACGGAATCACCAACGAGGACCGCTCCCAGGCGCTTGCCGACTTCTTCCTGAAAGGGCTTCCCTGGGCGAGCGATGAAACGGCGCACACCGTGGGCTTGGCGGAGCTTTCGTCCATTTCCCTCGACGAACTGAATCGATTCGCCGCCACTTCGTTGGCCTTCCCCGCGTTCCGGATGGCCATCCTCAGCCCCCAGAAACCCGGTGTGGCGGCCCCGGACCCCCAGGAACTTCTGTCGGTCATTTCTCGGGTCCAAGCGTCGAAGATTGAACCTCTGCAGGAAAGAAGTGTCCTGCCGCTCCTGGAGTCTCCTCCGGCGCCGGGTCGGATTACGGCCCAAACCCATGTGCCTGAGCTGGGGGTCACGATGTACACCCTGGGCAACGGCGCCCGGGTCATGACGAAACGGACCGAGTTCACGCCCAACGAGATTCTGATCCAAGGGCAGCGCCTCGGGGGCATGAGCCTCGTCGACGACGCCGATGTGCTGAGCGCCGACCAGGCGGGAGCCGTCTTCGCCCAGACGGGGCTCGGCCGTCTCAACCAAACCCAGCTTTCGGACTTTCTGTCGGGCAAGCAGGTTCAGGTGGAGGTCAATCTGGGCGGAACATCGGTTTCCGTGGGGGGATCGGCGACCAAGGCTGACCTTGAG
>JAHFSN010000220.1 GCA_023265735.1 Spirochaetaceae bacterium
AGCTCGGCCTGCAGTCCCAGCTCCGCGAGCAGCCGGCTCTTGCCGATTCCCGGGTCACCCTCGATGAGGGCCGCTCCGCCCGTCCCTTGGGTCAAGATATCGAACCAGTCGAGGAACGGGACGAGGTCTTTTTCGCGCCCCAGGATGGGGGTGCGGCCCTGGCTCTGCAGCCGCAAAAGCTCCTTGCGCTCCCGGGCCTCGCCCAGGGTGAAGACGGGCAGCGGAGCCGCCTGGCCCCACGACACGGGCTCGGCCGAACTGAAGTGGTAATGGTCCCCGGCGGTTCGCCGCACGGCGGCGGCCACCAAGATTGAACCGGCGGGGGCCGCCTCCATGATCATCGACGAAAGGGCCACCTCGACGCCCACGATGCCGTAGGTCTTCCGGTGGGCGCCGCCGTAGGTTCCCGAGTAGACGGGCCCCTGGCACACCCCGACCCGAAACTCCTTCCACGACTCGGCGTGGCGGCGGACCTCGGCCAGGGCCGCCAGGGCCGCCAGGGTCTCGTCATCGTGGGAGACCGGGGCCCCAAAAGTGGCCCAAACCGATACCTCGGCTTCGCTGGCCGCCACGTGGAACAGGGTTCCCCGGTACTGGTGGACGATGCGCTGGATCAGCTTCACGTGGGCTTGCAGCTCATCGAGAACTCGTTTCTCGGGGGGAAGCCAGAACCTCAGGCAGAACACCACGGCCCGGCGCACGTCGGGGGCGAACTCTCCCTCGTCGGAAGAGAGCCTTTCCCAAACCTCGGGGGGCACGAAGGCCCGGGCGGCCTCGGCCGAAACGTTAGCCGGAAGGGGCGGCGTGCCAAAGTCAGAGGAGAGGGGGCGGGCCGAGGGGCCCAGGAGGGCCATGGGCTCGCCCTGGCCCGTCCGGCCCAGGGTAATGGGCAGCTGGCTGTCTTTGGCCACCGCGGCCATCCGCTGGTCCAGCCCAAACTCCCCGGGGTTCAAGAGCCGCTCGATCCTGTCGACCCGGTCCAAAATCTCGCCCGAGGTCACCTCGAAACTCTGGATGTCGGGATCTCCCGCTAAAAACCGCTGGAGCCTCCCCTGGGCCAGGGTGACCCTCTCCCGACGGTCGGAGGTCTGCCGGAGCACGTCGAGGAGGACCAACGCGCACCCCAGGGCCCGGCTTCCCTCGTCGCCGTCAAACCAGCAGACCGCGGCACCGCCCGAGAAGCAGACGACGCTTCCCCCGTGCAAGGCCACGGCGTCGGTGAGCACCTCGAAGAACGCGTTGAGCCGCCGGGTCATCTTCTCGGCCGACAAGGCGCCGTTCCCCTGGGAGTATTCTTCCAGGAGCTCGTTGAACCCCGGGTCGGCCCGGAGCAGGCTCCCCTCGGATTCCCGGGGAATTTCCCGGCCGTCGGCCAGGGCCCGGCGGCGGTCAGAAGGTACAAAGGCGCCCCAATCGTCGTTCGTAAATCGTTTCACTCGTCCAGGATAGCCGCAAGTAGGGCGCCCCGCAAGCAAAAGTCAAGGGAGCGGAGGGGATTCCCCGGAGGACAAAAAAAAACTCCTCAAGACCAGGGGTCCTGAAGAGTCTCTTCTGTGAGCCGATGCCCGAAGTCGAATCGGGGACCTACGCATTACGAGTGCCTGCAATTTCTTCTATTGTAATGTATTATCGTGTTTTGTGTCAATGTCTACTATCGTCTTTTCGTTTCTTTTGCACTCATTTTTTGCATGGTCTTTGTCACAGTAGGTCGGAAAGTTGGGTCTAGTGGCCCGTTCCGGGGGGTAGCCTACCCTTTTGACGGCCTCGGCACCGTGGCGGCTCCCCTAGCCTGCCTTCGTTTGACGTGCAAGCAGTTCGGCCGCGAGTTCAAGCCCGAGGATTGCCCCCCTAAGCACGGTGCCAGCATCGTCCCCCTGGTTGGCCGCAATCTTTGTCACCAGTTTTTCTAGTGCCACTAGTAGTCGTTCCCGATCATCCATTTGAAATCCTCCAACCTGTATAGACGGGGGGAACGGGTTTCTTGCTTGAGCAATGCGGAGGCTTTTTAGGAAAAGGTGGGCGTGGGGCAATTCGGTGTGAAGTAGTTAACTATTCCCGTCGAGTCTTCCGGGTTAACCTGGTTACCAAACCCTGTGAGTGCGTTTTTTCCAGGCGCTCAAAGCTTACCCGTAAGTGAAAATTAGCGTAGAGGGACCCGTGAAAATCCTAGAGCCCAATGGAAGGGGGGACGGGCCACCATGGCACCAGTTCCCCCCTATCGTCATGTCATCGCAGCGGCCTAGTCTTGTTCGTTCTGTTCAGTCGACCAGGTTCTGGCCCTGGGCCTATTGTTGGCCTGCGAGCGAGCCGAGGCCACCATCAAGGCGACGACGGCCCCCGGGGTGGCTTTGACGGCCTCAAGCAAGGTGGAGTAGAACGGCCCACCCGTGGCGATACCGGCGGCATAGCGTTCCCAGTCGGTCCCGTATGGGACACCGGCGTCCATGCCTAAGTCAGGATTCTCGGCCTGCACGGCGCGGCAGGCCTGGGTCAATTCTTCTAGGGCTTTAGCGGCCTTTGCGGCGGGCGCGGTCAGTTTGCCCATGCTGGCCTCAGCCCTCGCCATGCGGTCTTGGCTGGCTCGGCGGTGATCGTCCGATACGCGGTCGTTGAAAGCGTCCTGGAGCAACCGGAGAGCTTTCGGGAGGGCGGAAAGCTCGGCGTCCACCATCACCACTTCCCGCTGGATCTCGTTGATCGGCTCCCCTCCGGCCAGGGCCTGGGCCAGGGCCTGGTCGAGTTCTTCGCGTCGAGCCTTGGCGGCGGTCATTCGGGCCAGGGTTTCAGTGATGCGGGATTCCACCTGCGGCGCTGTCATCTTCTCAAAAGCGTTAGTCATGGTTCGGTTCTCCTTTTTTTTTGGTCTTCGCGGTCTTGGCCGGAGTCTTTGGCCTGGCTGCTATCACGTCGAGCCTGGCTTCCATCCTTGGTTTAGTGGCGGCCCGCCTCATGACAGGATAGCCCTCAGAACCGGGGCGTTGGCCCGGATCTCGTCGTAGGTCAGCCCAGCGGCGCGGAGGTGTTCAACGTCGAGGGCGCTCAAGCCAACCCTTTCAAACTGAAGCTGTCGGGCGAGGTCAGCGGCCAAACTTGAAAACGTACCAGGGTCAATTCCGGCAGCCAGGGCCTTGTCGGCCAACGACCGGCTCGTGAGGATTTGCAATCGTTCGGCGGTCGAGGCGGTCCCCATCTTTCGAAACTCGGCGGCGAGGGCTTGAACCGGCGAGGGCTTAGAGTCGTTTTCCATCTTTTTCTCCTTCGATTTCAGAGGTCAATCGGTCAATTTCAGCGGTGCCGTGTAGACGGTCCAGAAGCTTGTAGATCAGCTGTCCCCGGGCTTCCTGGTCGCTGGTCTCTTGCTCGAAGCGGGCCTCTAGGGCTTTGACCGTCGTCTCAAGAATGAGAACCCTACTCAGGGCTTCTGCGTTGAGGGCGTTGGCCCAGTTGCTAGACTCAGCAAGGGAAGCCACCTTGTCGGCCAAGGCTCGGTCCACGTCGTCGAGGGCCTGGAGCCTGGTTTCGGCAAGGGTCCGCTTCTCGGCCTGGTCAAGTTTGCCGAGGGCGTCGAGGCTCTGGAGGCACCATCGAAAGGCCTGGGCTCTGGAATTGGCTAGGCTTGGGATAAGGCGGTCCACGTCGGTGTAGCGCCCCGAGTCGAGCAAGTGGCGCAAATCCTCAGCCGAGTAGCGCCCTGGTTTCGGAATGATTGCGGTTTCGTTCACGGGATAGGGGTCTCCTTTGGCCCCCCTGTTGCGGTTGCGGTCCGTCGAGTCGGCCAGGTTGGGAGGGTCTGGCCCGGCGGCCCGGCGGCGGATGTTGTGGATCATGGCGGCCACCTAGAACAACCCGAAGGCCGACTTCTGAGCCTCCCTTGCGGTCTCGGGGAGGTCATCGGCCAAGGTGGAAGAATCGGTGGAGTATGCAGTCCTGCTGTCATTCCCCCCTAAACTTCCTTGTATGCGCACACGTGAGGAAGTTAGGGGGGAATGGTTGCCTGCTTGCACTTCTGAGGCGGCGGCCTCAAGTGAGATACCCAAATACACCATGCCGCCGGAGGTCTTTTTCTGGTCGAATCCCCGGGCCTTCAATTCCCTCTTGAAAGCAACATTGCCCAGCGGCTTAAGCCCCTCACCCTCGGCCCAGGAAACGTACAAGTCGTGAAGTTTGGACGCGGGCGCTTGCTGGCCTTCACCTTGGCTCTGACCCTCCAGAAATCCCAGAAGCAAGTCCTGGTCTCGTCGGTATTCCTCGGTCTCCAGCATGACGGCGGCGGGCCTTGGAAGCCCCGACTTGTACCACTCAACGGCCCCTTGGACCATCCAGTTCAGAATCCCCGGACCCTCGGTAGTGAGTACGGCAGGAAGGTCTCTCTCTCTGTCCTCGGGTGGTATCGTTACAGGGAACCGGAGAAGAAGAAGGCGGCGCCAGGTTCCCTGGTCGGTTGAGCGGATTCGGGGAACATGGTTGGTTCCCATTAGCGACTTGTGAGAAGGAAGAAACTGGAAACTGGCCTGGTAAAGGCGGCGGGCCGCAATAGGGTCTTCTGAAGTGGACCGTTTCAAAGCGGATTCGTTGAGCTTTCCACCTTCAGAGGTTTCCGAAAACACGGCCAGTCTTAAGCCATGAAGCTCGGCGAGTTCTTGGGGGCTTGGGCCATGACCTTCGGGCGGGAGTAGAAGCTCAGGCGCAAGTGCTCTTCCATAGTCCCCAAGGATTTTCAGGAGAACGAAAA
>JAHFSN010000221.1:0-2582 GCA_023265735.1 Spirochaetaceae bacterium
ACTCCCTCACCAGGGCTCCTCCGGCCCCCAGGATCTGTCGGGCCAGGGACCCGTGGCCCACGGGCAGCACCGTATCGATCCCATGGCCCAGCACCGCCACCGTCACGCCGGTCTCCAGGGCGCCGCGGTGGGCCTGGCCGTCGATACCCCGGGCCAGTCCGCTGACCACCACCGCGCCACGGGCCAACCCTCGCGCCACGGAGAACGCCGCGGCCTTGGCTCCCTCGTCGGGCATCCGGGTGCCCACCACCGCGACCCAGAACCTCTCCAGTTCGAGGGCCCGGCCCCGGATCCACAGGGCCCAGGGCGGGTCGGCGATCTCGGCCAGGGCGGCTGGGAACCCCGGTTCCCCCCGGGACACCCAGTCCCATCCGGGCCGGTCGAGGAACCTCAGGTCCCCCTCCCAGCGCCGCCGGAGCTCTCCCCAGTTCCATCGGGCCCGGACCGTCCGGCCCAACCAGGTCTCCACGTCGGCCGGGCTGACCCGGCCCCAGTCCTCGGGCCGGTCCAGATGCTGACCGACCCTCTCCTTCTCGTCGGCCCGGAGGAACTCCAGCCGACCCAACAGCAATCCCATGCGCCTTTCCATGCCCAGGCTGACGGGCCGCGGCCGGACTACGCTTGAGGCAGCCGCTCCCGGGGATGGTAGAGCGCGTGCTGGCGCTCCAGTTCCCCCTGATCCACGTGGGTGTAGATCTGGGTAGTGTTGATGCTCACGTGACCCATGAGCTCCTGGACCGACCTCAGGTCGGCGCCGCCGGCCAAGAGGTGGGTGGCAAAGGAGTGACGAAGGGTGTGCACCTTTCCCTCCAGCCCCGCCATCACGGCGTACTGCTTGAAGTTCTTCCAGATGCCCTTGCGGCTCAGCTCCCCGCCCCGGAAATTGAGGAACACCGCGGTCACCCGGCGGTCGGCCACCAGCTTTGGCCGGGCTTCTTCGAGGTAACGGCGCAGCCAGCCCAGGGCCTGGGACCCCAGGGGGATGAACCTCTCTTTGTCGCCCTTCCCCACGACGCAGACCAAACCTTCGCTGAGGTAGAGCCGGTCGATTTCCAGGGAGGCGGCCTCGCTGACCCGTAGGCCCGCCGAATAGATGAGTTCGAACAGGGTCCGGTCCCTCAGGCCCTCGGGCTTGTCGAGGGGGATGGCCGCCAACAGCGCTTCGACCTCGGTCAGGCTGAACACCTCGGGGGTCTTGGGGGCCAGTTTGGGGCTCTCCACCCGGTCCATGGGGTTGTCCGGGCGCACCTGGCGGAACACCAGAAACTCGAAGCAGCTACGCAGCACGCTGAGGATCCGGGCGGCGGTCCGTGGTCCCGCGCCGGTGTCCCGACGCTCCTTCAGGTAGCCGACGATGTCGGTCTCGGACACCGTTTCCCAGGTCCAGGCCTGCTTCTGCCGGAAGGTCTCCAGGAACGACACTTCCCTCACGTATTCCTCGACGGTTCGAGGAGAAAGCCCGCGCTGGTACCGGAGGTAGGTCTCGTAGCTGGCCAGGGGACCGGCGATGTCTTTCACGGGGGAAGGCGCGTGGGTCATGACGTCCTCAGTTTCCTTGGCCCAGGGTGTAGCCCTGGCGCAGGATGGTGGGGATGTCGAGGTTCACGTCGTCCGACCGGGGAGTCAGGGTCACCGACCTCAGGGGAAGACGGTTGGGCCTGGTCAACGGCTCGGTTCGGAAGCTGCCCGCGAACAGGTCCGACGGCTCGTCGGCCCGGGCCTTGGCCGCCTCGGGCACCTTGGGGTCCCGGGGCGGAACCGGAGACCGAGGACCGGCCGACCGGGCCGCTTCCTCGGCCCTCGCCTCTTCCTCGGCGGGGAACCCAGCGGCGATGACGGTCACGTAGATCTCGTCGCGGTAGGTTTCGTTGATCGAGTACCCGTACTTGATGATGGCGTCGGGGTGGCAGTTCTGGGTGATCACTTCCATGATTTCGTTCAGTTCGGTGATGCTGAAGTCGGGGCTGGCGATCACCGACACCAGGATGCCCTGGGCGCCGTCGATGGTCGCGTCGTCGAGGAGGGGGTTCTGGATGCTCATGGTGGCCGCGTCGAGGGCCCGGGTGTCGCCGGTACCCCGGCCGATGCCCATGAGGACCACGCCTTTGCCCTCCATGACGGTCTTCACGTCGCCAAAGTCCACATTCACGTGGCCTTCCACGGTGATGATCTCGCTGATGCCCTGGACCCCCATGCGCAGCACGTCGTCGGCCTTCAGGAAGGCTTCGTTGATCGGGGCGTGGGCCCCGGCCAGGGACAGCAGCTTATCGTTAGGGATGGTGATGATGGCATCCACCGATTTCATGAGCTTCTCGATGCCATCCTGGGCCAGCTTGGCCTTGCGGCTGCCTTCGAACCCGAAGGGACGGGTGACCACGGCCACCGTCAGAGCCCCCAGCTCCTTGGCCACCCGGGCCACGATGGGCGCGGCGCCGGTGCCGGTGCCGCCGCCCATGCCGGCGGTGACGAAGACCATGTCCGAACCTTGCAGGGCCGCCTTGAGGGCTTCTTTGTCCTCTTCGGCCGCCGCGGCGCCGATGTCGGGCTTGCCGCCGGCCCCCAGGCCCTTCGTGATGGACCGG
>JAHFSN010000221.1:2592-4723 GCA_023265735.1 Spirochaetaceae bacterium
TGACGGGTGCCAGGCACCGGTTCAGGGCCTGGCCGTCGGTGTTGGCCCCCAGAAAATCGACGTCCCGGATTCCGGCCTCGATCATCCGGTTCACGGCGTTGCTCCCGCCGCCCCCGACCCCAATGACCTTGATCACTGTCCGGCGCTGAGGTTCGTCCACTATCGTAAAGTCGCTCATCTGATCCCCTCCCTGTTTTCGAAAGCCACTAAATGAAATTCTGCTTGATGAACCGCCAAACCCTGGCCCAGATCCCCTCCCCAGGGGCCTGGGCCGGAGCAGGCCGGCGGACCGGGGGAGACTCCCCGGGTTCCGGCCGTCCACCAAAGACCTTTGGTTCGACGATTTTGGGCGCCGGGGTCTTGTCCTGTCCCCACAGGACCAGTCCCACGGCCGCCGTATACTGGGGCCTCTGCCAGGCCTCCTCGACGCCGGCGATCCGGGTCGGCATCCCCATCCGGGCGGGCTTGTCGAAGACCTGGGCCGCCAGTTCGGTCACCCCTTCCATCTGGGAACCGCCGCCGGTGATCACCACGCCGGCCCCCAGCTGGTCCAGGAGTCCCGTCTTCTGCACGTCCTTGAGGATGAGCTCGAAGATTTCCTGGGTCCGGGCCTGGATGATCTGGGCCAGCTGGCTCTGCAGGATGGTGAAGGCTGGCCGGGAACCGACTTCCCTCACGATGACCTCTTCGTCCTGATGCAGGCCCGCCAGCCAGGTGTGACCGTACCGGAGCTTGAGCTGCTCGGCGTCCTCCTCGGGAATCTGGAGCACCTGGGCGATGTCCTTGGTGATCCGCTGGCTCCCCAGAGGGTAGACCTTGGAGAAATGGGGGGCCCCTTCGAAGTACAGGACGACGTCCGCCGTCCCCGCCCCCAGGTCGATGACCAGCACTCCCACGTCCTTCTCCTCCCCGTGCAGCACCGTCCGCGCCGTGGCTAGGGTGTCAAGGACGACCTCGTCGACGACATAACCGGCGCCGCTCAGGCCCTGGGTCAGGTTGCGGCTCACGGCCCGGCTGCTAGTGACGATGTGCACCTCGGCCTCGAGCCGGATGCCCATCATGCCCACGGGGTCCTTGATCTTGCGGGCCGCGTCGACCAGGAACTCCTGGGGCAGCACGTGCATGATCTCCCGGTCCATGGGGATGACCACGGCCTTGGCCGCGTCGATGACCCGGTCCACATCGGCCTGACCGATCTCGGCCTGGGCCGAGACGGCCACGACGCCGCGGGAATTGAGTCCCTCCACCGAGCCGCCGGCCACACCCACGGTCAGGTTTCTGACCCGATAGTTGCCGCCCTCGGCCTGAGCGATAGCCTGGGTGACGCCCTTCATGGCGGCCTTCAGGTTCACGATGACCCCGTTCCTCACGCCCTCGGAGGGCGCGCTGCCGAAGCCGACGATGCGAAACCCGCCCTGGTCCCAGGTGCCGATGACGCAAACGGTCTTGGAGGTGCCTAAATCGAGGCCGACTACCAGCGTGTCCATCTTCCTCAACTCTCCCTGGACCTAAGCACCACGGGTGCGGCCCTGAAATCGATCTCCTTGGTCCGGCCCGTCCAGCCCTGTTTCTGGACCAGATCCAAGAGCACAAACATCTGCTGGAGGGTGGACTCGTCCCACTTGTCCCCCAGCACGAACCTCACCGGCGCCAGGGCCGGATACACCACGGCGTCGAAGGTTCCCCGGTCGTTGCGGCGAAGCTGGATCTCGCTGATCATGCGGAACAGTCCCGGCGAGGCCCGGCGCAGGTCGTCGAGCCTTCCAAACAGGGGCGCCACTTCGTCGGGGAACCGGCTGCCGGGCTTCAGGGACTCGAAGGTCACGCCCGAGACCACGGGAAGGTCCAGACCGCGAGCGTCGGTCCGCACTTCGAACACGAGTCCCTGGCTGTCGATGGAGAGGACGGCGCCGCCCACGAGGCCCAGGGCCACGGGCTGGCGGACCTTCAGGTCCACGGTCAGGGTGTCCGGAAACCGCCGTTCCACCCGGGCCGCCTTGACCCAGGGCAGGGTCTCGAGCCGCGATTTCACCGACCCTTCGTCGATGGAGAAGTAGTACTCCCGGTCCCGAAGGCCCAGGAGCCCGCCCAGGCTTTCGTCGGTCCGCGGCCGGTCGCCGGTGAAGATCAG